>JAJAYT010000078.1 GCA_026786085.1 Microcoleus sp. CAN_BIN18
GGGCTGGGGCGGCCACCCCCGCCAAAAACCACCGGCAGCCCCCGCCCATCCCACAAGAATCATCAAATTGTAAGTTATTTAATTCTCATTCCTAAATTTTATGGTTCCCGCCCTTCGACTTACTTTGACACTTCGACGGAGTTGATCCGATCGCGAAGCGTCGAAGAGCAGTGCGCCGCCCTCCAGGATAAACCTCATCGAAGGACATTCAAGTTTGATGAAATTATTGTGGGTGTCCCGCCCCAAAAATACAATTTAGACGCGGGACAGTTTAACAGAAAAGTCAACAGTTAACCGTTGACTTGAAAACCCCCGTACCAAGCGTTAGGGGATCAGATCAAGAATTGTAGACGTTTTCTGACTGCGAGGTCTCGCGGGCGATCGGTTTGACTTTAGCCTTGGCTTTCGCTGCGTTGCGCTTCAGAGCTTGGAGACGGGCTTCGTACTTAGCGCGCTGCTGCTTTTTCGAGGTCTGTTCGATTAGGGTTTTTAAGGCGCTACCCAGACTTTTATAAGCATTGGGCAAAGTGTAGCCAAAACGGGTGGCGAGGGTGAGGGCTTTATCGTCAGCATCGACTGCTTCTTTTAAGCTTTTCTCTCCGTTATTCTTCTGGTAAAGCCTCCAGCCGGAGACACCGCATAGGGATAAGGCTAGTACCAGCAGCAAGCCGTCTTGCACCCAAAGTTCTCCGACAGCGCCGCCTAAACCGATCGCCAGAGCAGCCATTTCCCAACCATCTCTGGGGATGGTATCGTTTTGGATTCTGGCGACTTCGTGCCAAAACAGCAGATTGCGCTGATCCATTGCTAGCTGTTCCCAGCGGATCAGGTCTATCTGTACTTCTACCTGATCTTTGCCTATTTCTTCGCTGCGGATCAAGGTTGGATTAATTTCTATGGTTTTTTCTACTGTTACCCAACTTTGTAGTTCTGGTGGCAGTATGTTTTTCAAGCGCCGGATCTCACTCATCTCGGCTCTTGCTGTGGAGGTTGCATAGGATGTCATAGCTCCGGCCTTAAAATTTTCAAAGGGTTAATATGCTTGTATATTCTGGAGTATAGCAAACCTTGAATCCAAATATAGTCGAGCAACGGAGGTCGATCGACCAATACTGGCAATTTTACTTAATTTTAGTCGAGGAGGGCGATCGATCGTTTGCTTTGGACTATTTGATCGACTATTTCATCAACGGCTCAATTTCTTGTCGCAATTTTGACCAAGCCGCCAAAACTTCCGGCTTAGAAGTTATGCCTTTTTGAACTAAAACCACTCCGTCCAATACTTCAGCAATGCCGTAAGTACCAATCCGCAGAGCTTCGTCAGTAAAACGCACTCCCCCCCGAACTCTACCCCTGTCAATGGGAGCTTTCAAATTATCCTCCTGCAACTGCCACAAATCTAACAGCCCATAATCAACATCAACTATTTTTCCATTTTCATCTTTCATCTGCATCACCTCTAAACGAATGATGTTCCGGCGCCCGGAGAGATGCGAAACTATATAACTGCTAGTAGAAACACTTGCATCTTTTGGAATCGCATTAAAAACAGTCTTTAAATCAGCAGCATGATCCAATTGAGCGCTTAAAGATTGATAAACCCAAGGCTGGATAGAATAAGGAGAAATAAAATATAAAGCTCGATGTGGATTAGAAGTATAGGTCAGCAGCATAGACAAACCAATACACCCAATCCAGAAACGGTGCAGCCTTGGTTTGAACTTTTCTTGATGTTGCGACCACCAGAGTATCGTACCGTAAAACAAACCGGGAATTACAGCTAAGGTATAGCGAGTATTGATTGAAGTAGCCGACTGATTAAAAACTTGCAGCAATAGAACTAACAAAGGAAAAACAGTCATAATCCAGGCACTAGGAGTAATCACAGGAACAAATGCTAGTGGCAACCAATGACCTAAAAGATATAAAATCCGCCTAGTAAAATTGGTAAACAATACTTCAATTACGATCTGAGGTTGGCTGATAATCGCCCATAGCAGCTCCAGAGTTGAGGGAGTTTCTGTTTTGACAAATTTCCTAAAATAATTCGCCAAGTACAATCGGGAACTATCAACAGAAAACATCGGCATAACAGTATTAGTTATTAGCGTGACGTAGCTAAAGCTGACAGCACACAAAGCTACACCAGTGCGCGGGTAACGGCGACTAAAAATCAAATATACTCCAATTCCAAATAACGTAATTCCCACATCTTCGCGAGTTCCTAAAGTTAAGGCTGCGAAAATCCAAAATAACACCCAACGCTGCTTTTCTAATGCTAAAAGCAAGCTAAATACAAACAAAGGAATTTGGCAGTGTTCGTAGAAGTTGCCCAGCGTCGGCCCGATTACCCCATTTGCTCCATAATAGCTGGCTACGATCATTACTGATATCGGAACAGACAGATAATGTCTTGCTAAAAAATATAAAACTATTCCCGCAGCAGCAATTAAAGTTACTTGCAATACAATCAGGGTAATAGGAGATGGAAATAAAGCATAAATTGGCATCCAAAGTAAAAAATCGATGACAAAGTGTTGCCCTAAGTGGATGTACGATGGATATGACAGTTGTCTATCGATCAGCGAAGCACTGGAAGCGGCTGAAGAAAGTGAACTTTGAAATAATTTGCCATGTACGCTATTCCAAAATACTTGGTTAAATAAGCCGTGGTCATAGGTAATTAAAAAACTTTCATAGTTGATTATACTAAAAGTTAAGACTACTGTAAAAAAAGCTGCTGCTATAATCACAACTTGACGCAATCCTGTTTGATTTTGCCAGTAGTCTAGAGGCTTGAATTTCATACTTTTTGTGGAATTTGATAATTTTGCTAAGGTTAACTGAAGTTGTTCTTAAATTCGGAAATAGAAATAAATTTTCCTTGAGTTTTTAGTACAGTCAGATATTTTTCTAGTTTGTCAATCATTTTACTACCTGAATTTTTTTTGACATAACCAGGGAGTTGAAACTGGGAAATATCGGTGAATTCCCAGGGATGAAAGTAGATATTCAGATACGAGTCTGTTTCTAGGGTTAGCTTAGTTGCTAATTGGATCATTGACAAGGGGAAGTTTTTAAAGCTCAACCAAAATAGCGGAAATCTGATCAGAGGAGTGACTGAAATGGGAAGGTTTAGCAGTTTATTCGTATAATATGCAGTTCTGGGTTTGGATAGGTTGTTGTATCTACCGGGGATGTAGGTTGGATTCATGGATGAGTTGTATTCATAGCCTGCTTTTTCTATTTCTGCGTCGTCAACTGGTTGAAGTCTTGCCATCCTGAAGCCAGTGACTTTAGTATTGGTTATTTCTTCTAAGGTTTGCTTAGATTTTTGTAAATCTGTTAGGCAAAATTGGGAGTGATAAAAACCGTGGGAGGCAATTTCATGTTTTTGTGAAAGTTGTTTAATTATCTCTCGGTTGTGGAGTGCAAAGTTAGCTGTGACAAAAAATGTGGCTGTGATTTCTAATCTGTCTAGAAGTGAAATTATATTTAACAAGCCTCTTTTAGAGATTTCAAATTTGATGTCGTCTTCCAGGGATTGCCCGTATTCTTCGGGAATGTCAAATTCTTCTATGTCAAAACTCAACAAGATTGATTTATTCATAGTTGCCGACGCGATTATTATAACGAATTTTTAACAAACAGGAAAACATTTTTAGAGAATCTTTAACTATATTTACTTTGGAAGTTTTGTATAAGTGTTGTTCGGAAACTCTGGCAGGGATTTCGCCGATTGTATATCCTTTCTTTACTGCCAAAAAAAGTAGTTCAGCATCAAAGGAAAATCCAGTGATTGTCTGTTGCTTGAATATTTCTTGGGCTGCACTTTGTTTAAATCCTTTGAGTCCCGCCTGCATATCTCTATAAGGCAGGTTGAGGATTTTTCGGGAAATTAAGTTAAATATTTTACCAGATATTTTTCTAATTAAGGTAAGATTGCGGAAGTTTTGTTTATCGAGGTTTCTGCAACCAATTACGACATCAAATTTTTCTAATTTTTCGACTAAGGGTTCTAAATGTTCCAGGGAGTAAGCTAAGTCGCCATCCATGAAGCAAATGCAGTCTGCATCTACATATTCGCCTCCTTTTTTGACGGCATATCCTTTGCCTTGACGGTTGCTGTAAGAAATTAGTTTGATGTGATGTGTGGGGAAAGTTTTGAGTTTGTTTTCGATAATTTGCAGTGTATTGTCGGTCGATCCGTCATTGACAATGATAAAATTGTAAGCATGATTTTTTTGAGAAAATTCTAAAATTTTGTCAAAGGTTTGCTCTATGCAGTTCGCTTCGTTGTAAACAGGCAGAATTACTGCAATTTTCATCATTGTGATTGCATCGGGCTTTCGCTGAAATATGCTACCACCTCGGAGGGGAAATCACAAGTAAATAAATTACCTGGAAAAAATTCATGCAAAAAATAAACATTGTCAACTTTGGGCCGGGTTGCAGGAAAAGTTCGATCGCCATAAATTGTATCATGCTAGACTTGACCTAGCTCATCTTTAGGGGCGACACGGGCGATCGACAATCTAGACACTCCCAGCACCTGAGCCCCAAAAACCCTCATACTGCCACCTAAACCCTCTACCTCATGAGGTTGTAATTGTCAATGGTAAATTATTTAGTTAACAAATTGCCGGAGTATTTTAAACCCGGTATTATACTCCGAAAAAAACGGATTATTAGATTTTTACTCGCATTCTTCCTAGCTTTCATCACTTATCAAGTAATCTTAGAAATCATCACAGTAGAAATTCCGATTTTCGGCTTTCACGATATTGTTGACATTCGGAATCTTCAGGAAGTACCGCCCCAGCGCAGAGACTTTCCCGGCGACTACAGCCAACAGAACTTGGAACCTTTTTTAGAGGACTTAGTTAGTCATAATTATTGGTTTTTGTCAACCCAAGAGCTTTACGAGTATTTCATCGCCAATCCCAAAAAGCCGGTGCCGAGTGAAAATCGCGGACGCAAAAAAGTTATGATTTCCTTTGACGATGGAAACAAAAGCATTTATACACACTTACTGCCGATTTTAGAACGACTCGAAAATAAATACCGCAAAAAAACTCAAGTAGTTGTATTTATCAACTCCGGCTTCTTGGGACACCAAGATTCACTCATAAAAAAGGTAACTTGTCAAGACTTAAGAGACGGAATGCAAAAAGGATTTTATGATATTCAATCCCACGGACTGAATCACGAAAATCTCACAAAAATTTCTCTGAAAGCATTAGACAGAGAATTATCTGAAGACCAAATTAGACTGAGGAAATGCACCCAAGATTTAGACCCAAATCAAATAGTTGCTTCACACATAGCCTACCCCTTTGGCGCTGTCAACAAACAAGTTGACAAATATGTTGCCAAATACTACAAATCAGGATACTTGTATGACAGTTTGAAATTAAAATTGCGGTTTTTTCCACCCAATAAATACCGAATTTCGAGACTAACTGTCAACAAAAAACACTCCGCAGAAAGACTCAGCAGCCTAGCTTCAGGAAGCTGGCTACACAAACTAATTGGTAAAAAATAAGCTATACAGCTTTTACAGTTATTCAATGAAGAATTGGTGAGTGCATTGAAACACACAACATCGGAATCAAAAAATAGCATCAAAAACCAAAAACCGTTAGCAATTGCTGCCGTTTCCCAACGCGCCGACGCGCTGGATGCGCTGCGTGGAATCGCAGTTTTAGCAATGGTTTTATCAGGTACAATAGCCCGCAAAACCTTACCAGCGTGGATGTATCACGCCCAACTCCCACCACCAGACCATATTTTCAATAGCAAACTGCCAGGATTAACCTGGGTTGACTTAGTTTTCTCCTTCTTTTTGTTTGCAATGGGTGCGGCGATACCGCTAGCTTTGTCGCGACGCATCGCCAAGGGATGGGATACAAAAAAAATAATTTTCTCTATTTTGCAAAGAGGCTTTTTCTTAGCATCATTTGCGATATTTCTCCAGCATATTCGCCCAACTGTAATTAGCCCGGAGGAAGCCAGTAGATTAAAGTGGTGGCTTGGATTGTGCGGATTTTTAATATTATTTTTGATGTATGTTCGCTGGCCCCAAAAGTGGTCTGCGTGGGTGCGCAGGGCGTTAACCCTTGCTGCTTGGAGTGCCGGAATAGTCTTCATATCTCACATCAAATATCCCAACGGTGTAGGATTTTCAGTTAACCGCAGCGATATCATCTTGATGGTACTTGCAAATATGGCCGTGTTCGGGTCGCTAATTTGGCTGTTTACTCGTTCAAATGTGTGGTTGCGAGTGGGATTTTTGGGCTTGTTGTTAGCGGCGCGACTGTCTTCTCCGGCTGACGGTTGGATTAAGTTAGTTTGGTCGTCATCTCCTGCACCTTGGCTGTTTCAATTTGATTATTTAAAGTATTTGTTTGTGGTGATTCCCGGTACGATTGTGGGCGATTTGCTTGGTCGGTGGATAGAGTATTCTTCGCCGGAAGATGCGAGTTATGTTAGCTGGAAGAGTTGGCGCTATTTGAGCATTATGGTTTTGATGTTTGCTGTCAATCTAGTCTTGCTGATTGGACTGCAAGCTAGATTGGTGTGGCAGACTGCATTAGTGACGGTGGTGATGTGTTTGTGCGGTTTAGTTTTGTTGAGAAAGCCCGGGAATGTCACCGAAAATGTATTGAACCGCCTTTACAAATGGGGGTTTTATTGGTTGGTTTTGGGTTTGCTGTTTGAGCCTTATGAAGGAGGAATTAAGAAAGATTCAGCGACGATGAGTTACTTTTTTGTAACGGCGGGAATGGCAATTTTTCTGTTGATTGGGTTGACGATAATTATCGATGTGTTTCAGAAGAGATGGTTTTTGCAGTTGTTTATTGATAACGGTGTGAATCCGATGATTGGCTATGCGGGATTTGCGAATATTATCTGGCCGATTCTGGTTTTAAGTAAATGGGAACCGGTGATTGTTGAGATGACTTCAAGCAATCCGTTTATGGGGTTTTTGAGGGGTTTTGGATATACGGCGATTTTGGCGTTAATTGTGGTGGTGTTTACGAGGTTGAAACTATTTTTGAGGACGTGAATTGTGAGGTTGATTTCAACTTTTGGGGCGGGGCGGGTTTACCTATATCTCTTATTTGTATTGCAGACTAGGCGTGAACCAAGGCGTGTCAACAACCAGGTCAAATGTAGTATCAGTCTACTGTTTGAGTTCATAGTTTTCCCGATCGCCCTTACCGATGACAACCACAGGGGGATTGCCCCCACGAAGGGGCACCGGAGACGCTAAAAGCGTTCCCCTTCTTCAGGGGATGCGAGACGGAAGCATCCCCATTTTACAAAAATATTAAACTGCAAGTTTACTATTCAATTCGGCACAACGCAGTTGTAACAGAGGGTGGCAGATGTCAAAAATGGCGATCGCATCCTCTACCCCACCACTAACAAAAACTCAACTTATTTAAGCGGCTAGGGCGATCGGCCAACACTATACAACCTATTTGGGATTTTGTCAAGAGAATTCCGAAGAACCCGACTTTTCCGACTTCAGAACCCGACTTTTCCGACTTTAGAATCCGACTTTTCCGACTTTACAACCCGACTTTTCCCGATTAGACTGTTAGTGGGACAGAGGATATAGTTGTTGCGGCTGTCTGCCAAAGCTAACCCTGTCAAGGTTGATGCCAGCCCTGTGAAAAATTAAGATGATGGGCATCTAAAGGCATAACATAAAAACTTCCTCAGTCAAATTTGGGTGCAAATGTGACTAATTAAGTTTCAGCTTTGGGCTTAAATAACCTCACGCTGTTGGCCTGATTGTTGGGCGGCAACTTTACACAAAAAACACAAAAAATTCCCAAAAAAATCTCGATAAGTGTTGACATTTAAAACACTTCCTGATATTGCCTACAAAGGCTCGAACAAGCAACAGAATTAATCGGGTGCAGAAAAACTACTTTAGGTTAACCAAAAATCAAAAGTAAGCTGAATCTCAGGCAGAAATCGTCCTGTCAAACTCTCAATCCGTTAATGCCTCATGCCTTCGTTGTTGCTCTGAAGATATAGAGAAAACGTTTTGGCAGCTATGGGAGCAGAATCGAGATTATTTTTACCGTTGCTGTCTCAAGTGGATGGGCGGTAATTCTATGGATGCGGAAGAAGCGCTGAGTCGCGCAATGGTCAAAGCTTGGGATAAATTACCAGACTATTCCGAAAAAATCACTAACCTCCGAGCTTGGCTCACCCGCTTAACCCATAATCTCTGTGTAGATATACATCAAGAACGTCGCCGCCAAAAGGCAATACAAATAGAGAATATTGAAGACATAGCCACTGGAGAAAACTCAGCCGTTATTTCTGGTTGTGACTCTCCTGAATTAGCACTTCTAAATCATGAGTTGGGACAGTACCTGCGCCAGGCCATAGATTCTCTTCCTTCTCGACTACGCACTCCGTTTACTATGCGTTACTGCGACGAGATTTCCTATCAAGATATAGCCCAAAAACTCGCCATCTCCCTCGATAACATTTACAAGCGCATCCAACAGGCGCGAGACATTCTGCAAAAGCGTTTGAGCAGGTATTTGTCAGGGTTGGATGATGCTCTGTTAGATTCTTCCAAGGTTGGCAAAAAGAAAAAGCTTGGAGAGTCCCCAATCTGATGAAACGATGATATCCGACTCGATCGCCTCTATGACTGTGGACAACATTGGTGAGACAATTAATTATCAGGTAACAGGATTATGTCTAGAAACGCTGCACTACGGGTCGTATCGCTTGCTCTCTCCTCTGGGGTGGAGTTGAATGCTTGCCTGGTTTTAGATGAAAAAAACACCCGAATTGACCAAAAACTCAAAACATTAAGTGAGTACGTGCAGCAGTATCCCTCTGGATGGAAGAAACGCTTGGAATTGGCGAATCTGCTGTACGTAATGGGTCACATTGAGCAGGCGCTTGAGGAGTATCGCCAAGTGATTGAGCGGCAGCCCCAATTAATTGATGTACGGTTGAAATTGGGGAAACTCTTGCAGCTAATGGGACAAGAGGCTGAGGCAATAGCGATGTATGAAAGTGCCTTGCCCTTGGTAGGGAATGAGGCGACTCGGCAGCATATCGGTGGATTGATTGCAGTCTGTAAAGGTGACAGCCTGGGGGCGATACTGGCTCTTGAGTCGGCGGCTTCCCTGGAACCAGACAACGCGGCTCACTGGTTGGTGTTGGGACAGGTGCAGATGGGGAGAGAGGATGCGGTTGCGGCTTTGCGAACCTTTGATAGGGTTTTGTCACTTAAACCGGATGATGTTTTAACGCTGATTGACAGCTACGACGCGAGTCAGGCGGTGGGTGATGTGCCCGAAGCACAGCGGCGGTTGAGCAAAGTGCTAGAGTTGGCTCCCGATGATTTCCGGGTACTCAAACGACTGGCTAATACTCGTTGCCGGATGAGATTGGTATTGGGTGAGGAAGGGAAGCAGACTAAACAGATAATTAGTTCGGCTCTGCGACTAGCTCCTGATGTGGCGGATGCCCACGAGTTGCTGGCATATTATCAGGTTTTCCGAGGGGAGTCGGCTAATGGGGTAGCGGTGTTGGCACGGTTTACTGAGGAACACCCGAATAATCCGAGGGGTTGGTATTCCTATGGGCGGTGCTTGTTCCACACGGGTGAATACCAGAAGGCGGCTGAGGCGATGCTGCAAGCTTATCGTCTGTATCCAAATGATTGTGAAATCGATCGGGCGTTGTGTGAGATTTTGCCTGTTACCTCTCCCCCAGCCCTTCTCGATCCCCCCTCCGCCACCCTTAAAAAGGGGGGAACCAGTCTCAAAGTCCCCCTTGTTAAGGGGGATTTAGGGGGATCGAACCTTCAAGTAACCCTTGCATCAATAGTAGAAGAGATGCTCGATCGGTTTCCTGAGCGCTGGAGTGTTTGGACAACGGCGGGGCTGGTGCTGGTGGAATGTTTTCAGGAAATTGAGCGGGGGTGTAGTATCTCTGCCAAAGGAACGCAACTTCAGCCCCAGTTGCCTGATGCCTGGTTTCGTCATGGGCGCGTGTTGGCGCTGGCGGGGAAACACCGGGAGGCGGTGGAGGCGTTGCAGCAAGGATGGCAGTTATTGCCGGAAGCGGGCGGTTATCTGCAATCTGCATCTGTGGCGGTGTGGCTGGGGGAGAGTTACCGAGTGCTGGGGGATGATGCGGCGAGTCGGCGGTGGTGGGAAGAGGCTTGTCGGTTAGCGAATGAACTGATGGAGTTTGACCCGGCGATCGCTCATTATTGGCAAGGGAGAGCGTTGCTGGGGTTGGGGGATGTGAGGGGTGCGATGCAGGCTTATCGAAGTGCGTTGAGTCGGCGGTTGCTCTACCCTTTTCGCGGAGAGGTTGAGGAGGTTTTGAAACGGCTCAAAGGTAAGAGGCGAAAGGGCGATCGTTCTAAAGCGTAGATACCTCGGAAAAAACAGCCTCTAACTCTAAAAATTCAGAAATTGCTCTCTGGAATCGTCTTAAGGGTGTATACCTTTGGATGTATAAAGCAAACAAAAGGTTGGTGTGGAAGGATTCAAGAATTAGCCTATCTGAACTCGCCATTCAAGGAAAGGCTACTAGCTCCCTGACCCAGCTTCCACATCCTTGTCAAGTGCAATAGGTTCAGAGATAACTGCACCATCTTCTTACGATCCCTCGACCTGAAAGGCGATCGCCCCACAACCTGATTAAATTCCCACATCAGAAGGGCGATCGCCCCACAACCTGATTAAATTTCCACATCAGAAGGGCGATCGCCCCACAACCTAATTAAATTTCCACATCAGAAGCGTGATCGCTCTAACTAAAAACAAACTCTGAATTTACAAACATAAAACTACCATGCTGGAAATCAGATTAGCTCAAACCCCTGAAGAAAAAGAACAGGTTTTCAAATTACGTTATCAAATCTATGTAGAAGAGATGGGATATGCCCAACACTATGCCAACCATAAAGGACAGAAAATAGAAGAACCGTTAGATAATTCAGGCAACATATTTGTGGCTTTTCAAAAAAATAAAGTAGTGGGAACTGTTCGGAGTAACTATGCTAGACAATCAGATTTAGGGTACTATCTTAGCCTTTTAAAAATAAGTGATGCTACTCAAAATACCAATCTTGGGTATGTGTCAGTTTGTACGAAATTTATGGTAGACAAAAATCTAAGAAAAAAGGGCATAGGGCTTACTCTAATGCAAGCGCATTACAATCAAATGCTGATAGATAGAATAAAATTTGATTTTATAGACTGTGAACCCCACATGATTCCTTTCTTTCAAAAACTAGGGTATCAACTAATTGATATGATAAATCACCCCGAATATGGTAGTGGTATGGCTATGATGTTAGATGTGTTTAATTCGGAACGTCTAGAGCGAGTTAACTCACCTTTCATGCGCCTGCATAGAAACTTTGTAGAATCAAAAAAAGTAGCGCAAGTATAGACAAATCAAACAGAAATATGCTTTTCAATCAGCGATTATTCCTCTAGTTAATACTGTTTACTCAACCTAAAAAAATGAAACTGATTCAACCCATAAAAAATCTACAAATTCTTGACAAAGAGATACTGATTTGGGCATTTATTCCTTGTTTATCTGTAGAAGAGAAAAATTTTTCTAACCAAGAATTCGATCCTGTATATTTTCAGCAAGAACTAGCAGAGGTTTTTGCCGAACTGGATGTGGCATGGAAGTTTAAGCTAATCACCTTAGAAAATATGAAGGCAGTGGTTGAAGAAGTTGCTGCTTCTCAAGCCCAATATTTCCCACTTGTACTGAACTACTGTGCGGGACTCGATGAAATTGATGGATATCCAGGGGCTTCTGTTGTGAAACTATTGGAAGCTAAAGGGATTACCTTCACAGGGGCAGATTCTCAATTTTTTAAAATGGGGGACTCCAAAATATTGATGAAACAGGCTTTTGTTGAGTCGGGAGTTTCAACTGCACCCTATGAAGTAATTAAAGATGTCAATAGTATTCGGGGATTGTGCGATCGCCTTGTACCTCCACTGATTGTCAAACCTTCAGCTTCGTTTGGCACTAGAGGCATTTCCTTGCAATCTGTTATCCACACTGATGAAGAAGCGATCGCTCGATTTGAGGCTCTACAGCAAGGACAACATGGGATGCAGATTCCAGCAGATAGTATCTTTGTAGAACGATTTATCAAAGGTCGAGAATTTACGGTTTTAGTCATAGGGACTGCTCAACATCCAGAGGGAATAAAGATTTATCCAGCCTTGGAAACAGTTTTTCACTCTGGTGTACCCGAAACTGAACGATTTTATACCCGTGAGCTATGGCTAGGAGAAGCAGAAGAACGAACTATCCTACCCCATCAGGAACCGTTATTCGGTTATCAATTAGCACCGATTGAATTGCAGGCTCGACTAAGCGAACTAGCTAAACGTGCTTACTGTGCAATAGGTGCTACTGGATATGGACGAGTAGATATCCGTATGGAGGAGATAACTGAAGAGATGTTTGTTTTAGAGGTAAATCCCTGTCCTTTTGTCACTTCCACGTCTCTCACGATGGGTGTAGAAAATCCAAATACATCCAAAGTCGGTACTATTTTACACCTTGCCAAAATTCCCTTTTCTCATCTGATGTCTGAAATAATTGCTGAGGCTTTTACTCGGCCTTCTACTGAGTTGCTATTAAGTAAGGACTTTATGCCACTCTTTGATAACAAAATGACGGAGGAAATATTTATGTTACAGAAATTGCCTGTCTCCAGCAGTAAGCTATTTGTTTGGGTGTTCATTCCCTACTGCATCCAAGGACAAGAGTTGATCAGCGAAGAATATGACAATCCTGCCACTCATCAGGAACTAGCAGATGTCTTTGCAGAACTCGGTTTAAAGTGGAAGTGGCAGCCGATTACCTTAGAGAATATGCACAGGGTTGTTGAGGAGGTAGCTGATTCTAGCAATGAGTACATTCCATTAGTCTTGAACTATTGCGAGGGGCTTGATGAGATTGATGGCTGCCCTGGCGTTTCCGTTGTAAAACTACTGGAAGCTAAAGGTATTATTTTTACAGGGGCAGATACTAACTTTTTCAATGTGGGCGACTCCAAAATCTTGATGAAGCGTACTTTTATTGAGGCAGGTGTAGCTACTGCTCCCTATGAAGTTGTAGATAGTGATAAGTCTATTCAGGGAGTTTGTGAGCGCCTTGGTACTCCACTCATTGTTAAACCTGCCATGTCTATGGGATCCATGGGACTATCTTTACAGTCGGTGGTTTACAGTGATGATCAGATACGTCAACAAATACAATGGCTAGTTCAAGGAACGCACGATATTCCATTCACCCAAGAAAATATATTTGTAGAACGATTTATCAATGGTCGTGAATTTACAGTTTTTCTCATCGGTTCTGCCAACCATCCGGAGGATATTAAAATTTATCCGCCTTTGGAGAAGTATTTCAACTCTAATTTACCTGAAACCGAGCGTTTTTTTACCTACGATTTACATCATTTGAGGATTGATGGAAGACGAACTACGCTCCCACCAGAAGAACCACTTTTTGAATGCCGCTTAGTCACTTCCGAGTTGTGTAATAGACTTAGCGATTTGGCTAAACGTGCCTATTGCTCACTTGGCGGAAATGGATATGGAAGAGTTGATATCCGAATGGATAAGAATTCCCAAGACCTTTTTGTTCTTGAGGTGAATCCTAATTGTGGCATCTCTTCCATACCTATGTCTAAATCTGCTGAGGAAGGTGGAACATCAGTTGGTACTATTTTGCATCTTGCTGGCATCCCGTTTGCACAAATGATGTCACAAATTATCGCGGGGGCTTTTGCCAAGAATTATACAAAAATTGGATAATTTAACATCAATGAATGTAATTTGGTTCTTCAAAGAAATTAATAAATACATCGCCCCCTACCGATGGTTAGCAATTATTCTCATTCTTCGCGGACTTTTTGAGGCTGCCTTTGAATCCTCAATCAGAATCAGTATAAAGTTTATTATCGATGCTGCCATCATCCCCCAAAATTACCGTCTCCTAGTTTTAATTTTGCTATTCCTAGGTGGGGCAGCGATTTTATTTGTCTTCATCGGATTATTAGGAGATTATTGGGTAGCACGATTTAATATTTCGCTGATTAACAATATTCGCTCGGCGATCTTTGCTCGCCTCCAAACCCTATCTATGGAGTTTTTTGGGCGACGTTCAGCCGGAGATATTGTCAACTGTTTTTCCGCCGACACTGAAAAAGTAGAAAATAGTTTAGAGTACGGATTTATCCTAATTTTAGAACTAGGAAACATCGTATTTTCTACTATTTTTATTTTTGCCCTCAACTGGCAGTTAGGTCTAATTAGTTGTATTGGTTTAACCTTGTGTGTGATTGCACCCGCAAAAATTGGCAAAAAAGCTACAGAACAGAACTATCAACTGAGAGACAAACAAGGACAAATTGCTAATGTAGTCCAAGAAAATATCCTCTCTCAATCCGTTGTTAAACTGTTTGGCTTACAGCCCAGAACTATCAACAATTTTCACCAAAAATTGAATGACATCAAAACTGTTTATGTCCCAGCCAAGTTTTCCTCTTATTTAATGCAAAGAATTCCTATTATAGTATTTGTTTTTGTTGAACTTGCTGTTATCGGTATCGGCGCATTTATGACCTACCGAAACATCATTACAGTTGGAACCCTTGCCTCTTTCCAAGTTTTATTAGTTGGTTTAAATTCTAAAATTATCAGCTTTACTTTTTCCCTCCCCTATCTCATCGAAGGAATAGCGGGGATGCAACGCATATCTGTTCTATTAGCCGAAGTTCCCCAAGTCCAAGACGCACCCAATGCGACTGAATTACCCCATTTTAACCATGAAATTCGCTTTGATAATGTTACCTTTAACTATTCCTCAGAAAGAAAAGGCATTGATAACCTATGCCTAACCATCAAACAAGGAGATTTTGCCGTCATTGTCGGTCAGAGTGGGTCAGGTAAAAGCACCATTGTCAATCTATTAACCAGACTTTATGACCCCGATCAAGGTAGTATTCTTTTTGATGGTATTGACTTGCGTTCCTGCACTCAAAAATCCCTGCGCGACCAAATGGGACTGGTTTCTCAAGATGTAATTTTATTTAACACTTCCATCCGAGAAAATATCAGAATGGGATATTTAGAAGCCACTGATGAGGAAGTCGAAACCGCCGCCAAAAATGCAGAAATTCACGATTTTATCTTAACTTTACCCCAAGGTTACGATACCCCTGTGGGTGACAGAGGCGGACAGTTATCGGGGGGACAAAGGCAAAGAATCGCCCTTGCTAGAGCCTTAGTCAGAAATCCTGCTATTTTGATTTTAGATGAAGCCACATCATCATTAGACCCCGCCACGGAAGGGGAAATCCTCGCCACCATCGAGCGTATCACCAAGGAACGCACCGTAATTTTCATCACGCACCGCATGGCTCATGCATTACGTGCAGATGTCATGTTCGTGATGGACAAGGGAACCTTGGTGGTTAGTGGTTGAGATTTTTCAGGGGAAGTGCGTAGGTTGGGTTGAGGAACAAAACCCAACATAGCTAAAGGTTTAATGGGTTTCGCTATCGCTCTACCCATCCTACAAACTCTGCAAAACCTTAGTCCGTCCCGCTCTCCCGGCTATGAATATCCGCACCTGCACCTGTTGTTCTTTAACCTTTAGTAGTGCTTCAGAGAGTCAGAAAAATATCTCCCACACTGGGGCGATCGTATTTTCCAGAGATTTTTAGCGCCCTGAGACTGTTGATTTCATCATGAAAGTCTCAGAAACCCGGTTTCTGCGTAAATTTATCGTGACTCATCCCAAAACTCGTAGAAACCGGGTTTCTAGCTACCTATGCGTGGGCCATGAAACTGTCGCCACCTATTCCAGTTCCAGAGACTCAACCATCCCACACTACTCTAACGTATCCCATAACCCACCAAAGCCCTTGCTATAATTGAATACTGCTTATTTTTTTTTACGCAGCAGTAATTCTCAACATGATTTCACTGCCAGATATCACAATTATCAACCAAATCTACGAAAGTGCTAATTCCCTGATATACAGAGGCATCCTCAAAAAAAATCAGCAACCTTTAATTGTGAAACTCCTCAAAGAAGATTATCCCACCCCTGCCGAACTCTCCCGCTATCAACAGGAATACGAAATCACTCGCCGTCTCAATTTAGAGGAAACCATTAAAGCCTACGAACTCCGCAAATACCAGAACACACAAGTCATGTTGTTAGAGGATTTTGGAGGAGAGTCCTTAAAAATCCTGCGCGACAGTCGTCCCTTTACTTTACCAGAGTTTCTCCACATTGCCATCCAAATCGCAGATGCGTTAGACAAAGTGCATCAAAACAAGGTCATTCACAAAGATATCAATCCATCTAATATTGTCTTAAATCCTCAAACCGGACAATTAAAAATCATTGACTTTGGTTTATCTACCCTTCTACCCCAAGAGAATACCAGCCTCAAAAGTCCCAATGTTCTAGAAGGGACATTGGCTTATATGTCTCCCGAACAAACAGGCAGAATGAATCGCTCGCTGGACTATCGCACCGATTTTTATGCTCTCGGTGTCACCTTCTACGAATTGCTAACCAACCAACTCCCTTTTGAATCACTTGATGCACTTGAATTAGTCCATTGCCATATTGCCAAACAACCAATCCCTCCTCATGAAGTCAATCCAGAAATTCCTTTTAGCGTCTCAGAAATTGTCATGAAATTAATGGCAAAAACGGCGGAACAACGATATAATAGCGCTTGGGGAATCAAGGCAGATTTAGAAACTTGTCTTACTCAATATACAAACGGTGCAATCCAAAACTTTACTTTGGGATGCCAAGATATTTCTCATCAATTACAAATTCCTCAAAAACTGTACGGGAGAGAACCGCAGATTGAGTCCTTATTAACCGCCTTTGAGCGAGTAGGGGCTGGTTTAGCACATAACCTTAGTAACCCAACGATAACTCAGGAACAAAACCCGCCCCTACGGGCTGGTTTAGCACATAACCTTAGTAACCCAACGATAACTCAGCAACAAAAGCCGCCCCTACAAAGACAAACTGAACTCATGCTAATTTCTGGATACTCTGGCATCGGGAAATCAGCTTTAGCCCAGGAACTCTATAAGCTGATTACTCAAAAACGCGGATACTTTATTGCAGGCAAATTTGACCAGCTTCACCGCGATATTCCCTATCAGGCATTGGTGGCTGCGTTCCAAGAATTAATTCGGCAATTGCTCACCGAAACCGCACCTCAGTTACAACAGTGGCGAGAAAAGATTCGACGTGCATTAGGAGACAACGGTCAAATTATTATTGATGTTATTCCCGAAGTTGAACTGATTATTGGCAAACAGCATCCCGTCCCCGAATTACCTCCAACTGAAGCACAAATTCGGTTTAATTTAGTTTTCCAAAAGTTGATCCAAGTCTTTTGTCAAAAAGAGCATCCCCTCGTCCTATTTCTAGACGACCTTCAATGGGCGGACAGCGCCACGCTGCAATTGCTCCAACTTATAATGACCCATGCTAATACTCAGCATCTGTTTTTGATTGCAGCTTATCGAGATAACGAAGTCACTGCAACTCATCCTGTCATGTTGACTTTATCGGAGATAAAAAAGCAGGGAGTAGTAGTTAATAATATCTCCCTTTTACCCTTAAATTTAAACCAGGTAAATGAATTGATTGCGGATACACTGAAGACTGAGTGCATCCATACCCAAAGATTAGCTGAGTTGGTTTGGGAAAAAACACAGGGGAATCCGTTTTTTGTCAAAGAATTTCTGAAGTCACTTTATACAGAGCAATTCCTGAAGTTTGATAGAGAGGCTAGAGCTTGGTCTTGGGATTTAGAACAGATTCAAACTAGAAACATCACTGATAATGTTGTTGAATTGATGACCGAAAAAATTCAAACCTTATCAGAATCGGCACAAAAAAAATTACAGTTAGCCGCTTGTATTGGCAACCAATTTGATTTGGCAACACTTTCAATCATTAATGAAACTTCTCAAAAACAAACGGCTAATAAATTATGGGATGCCATTCAAGCGGGATTGATATTACCCGTCGGCGATGACTACAAGTTTATTCAAACAGACCGAGAAGAGCATGAATTAAAAATTAGTTATAAATTTGCTCATGACCGCATTCAGCAAGCCGCCTATTCCCTAATTCCTCCAGACGACAAGCAAGCCGTTCACTGGAAAGTCGGACAACTGTTGTTGAAAAATACGCCACCACAGGTACTCCAACAAAAGATTTTTGATATTGTCAATCAACTCAACTTCGGTATTGCAGCAATAGACGTTCAGTTAGAAAGAGATAAACTCGCTCAATTAAATCTTATTGCTGGCAAAAAAGCGAAGGCATCCGCCGCCTGGGAACCCGCCTGGAATTACTTAAGAATTGCCAGGGATTGCCTCAGTGCAGATAGCTGGCTTCGTCAGTATGACTTAACCTTGGCACTCTATGTAGAAGCAGCGGAGGTAGCTAGTTCGCGGGGCAACTTTGAGGAAATGGAGAAATTGGCTTCCCTTGTGCTGCAACAAGCTACTTCGTTGCTGGACAAAGTGAAAGTCTATGAAGTCAAAATCCAAGCCTATACAGCACAAAATAAACCTCTGGAAGCCATCGAAACGGCATTTTTAATATTGAAGCTGTTGGGAATTAATTTGCCCAAAAAGCCAAATAAATTAAATGTTTTACTTGAACTGGTGAGGACAAAGTTAAGCTTGGTAGGAAAACGCATCGAAGACTTAATCGACCTACCAGTAATGATTGATTCTCATAAGCTAGCAGCTATGAGTATCCTATCGCGTGTAGCCTCTGCTGCCTATTTGGCAGCGCCTGAGTTACTTGGGCTGATTGTGTTGAAACAAGTTAATTTATCAATCAAATACGGGAATACTTCTGTGTCTTCCTATGCCTATGCTGCTTACGGACTCATTCTTTCTGGGGAAGCTGTAGGAGACATTGAGGCTGGCTATCAATTTGGTCAACTGGCTCTTAAGCTGGTCGATAAGTTTAATGACAAAAAATTCCAAGCTCGGATAATTTTTATTGTTAATTACTTTATCAAGCACTGGAAAGAACATCTTAGAGAAACCTTAAATCCTTTGCGGGATGCTTACTCGCTCGCTTTAGAAACTGGAGACTTAGAATATGCGGCTTATTCAGCTTGCGTATACTGTTACCATTCCTATGTATTGGGTAAGGAATTGGCAACACTTGATCGAGAGATGGCAATGTATAGTAATGCTATGGGCCAACTCAAGCTAGAAACATCATATTACTACAACCAACTTAATCGACAGGTTGTATTGAACTTAATGGGGCACTCTGAAGATAGGTGCCTTTTAATCGGTGACAGCTATGATGAAACAAAAATGTTACCTCTGCATATAGAGGCAAATGCTGAAAATATTTGTCGCTCCCTCTATTTTCACAAGTTAGTTCTCTGCTATCTTTTTCAAGATTATGAACAAGCTCTGTCCAATGCTAAGTCAGCAGAAAAATATAGCGATAGTGCTGTAGGAACGATTCCTCTCTACCATTTCTACCATTCTTTAGTCCATCTTGCTATTTATTCTGATGCACCAAAATCCGAACAAAAACTTATCCTCGAAAAGGTGAAAGCTAACCGAAAAAAACTCAAAAAATGGGCGCAGTCTGCTCCGATGACTCACCTCCATAAATTATATCTAGTGGAGGCAGAGCGATATCGAGTTTTGGGTCATAAGGATAAGGCAATAGACTGTTATGATCGCGCTATTAATTTAGCCAAAGAACATGAGTATCTCAACGAAGAAGCTTTGGCTAATGAACTGGCTGCAAAATTCTATATCGGTTGGGGAAAAGAGCAAGTTGCCGAAGCCTATCTCACAAATGCTTATCACTGTTATTTGCGTTGGGGTGCAACAGCTAAAGTGAAAGATTTAGAACGACAGTATCCGAAACTATTAAAGCGTTTTACGAAAGCCAATACGTCCATAGATTCGCGCAACAGCTTGTCTAATACGTCTGGTAATATTTCAGGTGAAGTCCTAGATTTGGCAGCGCTGATGAAAGCTTCTGGGGCAATTGCCAGTGAAATTGAGCTTGATCAACTCCTGACGACTTTGATGAGAATCTTACTGGAAAGCTCTGGCGCACAAACGGGCTATCTAATTTTAGAGTCTCTTGGACAACTGAGGGTCGAAGCGTCGGGCGCGGCTAATTCAAATCGGGTGATGCTGTTGCAATCGATTTCTATAGAAAGTTGCTTGCCTTTGTCGATTATTAACTATGTGGAAAGGACTCAGGAAGGACTGATTGAAACTGATGTCGTTGGTAAAGGCAGATTTACTCAAGATGCTTATATCCAAAAATATCAGCCCAAGTCTATCCTTTGTGCTCCTTTGCTCAATCAGGGTAAACTGATTGGGATTGTGTACTTGGAAAATAATCTAGCGGATGGTGTTTTTACGCCCGATCGCCTGGAGGTGATTCAAATGCTCTCGACACAAGCGGCGATCGCCCTTACCAATGCTAGACTCTATACCCAGGTACAATCAACGCAAAATCGCCTGAATAAATTCCTCAATGCCATACCTCTGGGCATATCCGTTCACGACGCAAAAGGACAAATCATCTACACCAATCAAATTGCACAGCAGTTACTCAATATTCAAGAGTTACCCACAGCCGAAACCGAGCAACTTTCAGATACCTATGGCGTTTATCGGGCTGGTACTGGGGAGATATACCCCGTGGAACAGCTACCTGTGGTGCGATCGCTCGGCGGTGAAACAGCTTGGGCGGATGACTTGGAACTGCACCAGTGCGATCGCATTGTTCCAATAGAATCAACCAGTACGCCGATTTTCGATGAGACCGGTAATGTCGAGTATGCGATCGTAGCCTTTCAAGATATTAGCGATCGCCAGCAGGCCCAAAAAGCCCTGATCGAAAATGTTCGCTTAGAACAGGAAATTCGCGATGCCGTGGCGGCAGCTACGCAACGTCAACTTGTAGAAACAGAACTGGAACGGGCCGCCTTAGCCGCTGAATCTGCCAACCGTGCCAAAAGCACCTTTCTTGCCAACATGAGCCACGAATTGCGAACTCCCCTGAACGCCATTCTCGGCTTTTCCCAACTGATGAACCATGACCCAAATCTCTTAACCGAACAAAAAGATCACCTCAACATCATTCATCGCAGTGGAGAGCATTTGTTAACTCTAATTAATCAAGTGCTCGACCTCTCCAAAATCGAAGCTGGACGCATGGCCAAAAACGCAACTAACTTCGATCTCCATCACTTAGTGACTGAGGTCGAAGATATGTTTTCCTTGACAGCCAAAGATCGAGGCTTGAAGCTAGGATTTGACTGTGCGGCTGATGTCCCTAAATATATTTGCACCGATGCAGTTAAGCTGCGGCAAGTCCTAATTAATTTAATCAATAATGCGATTAAATTTACATCATTTGGGAGCGTGTCAGTGCAAATATCCGTCCTTAGTCATCCATCATTAGCAATTGGTCAAGAAACAACACGAATCACAAATGACCAAGGACAAATGACAATCGCCTTTGAAGTAAAAGACACGGGAGTTGGTATGGCGGCGGACGAACTGGAGAACCTATTTCAACCCTTCGTGCAAACAACATCGGGTGAGCGAATACAGCAAGGAACGGGATTGGGGCTAACCATTAGCCGTCAATTTGTCCGCTTGATGGGGGGTGAAATCACCGTGATCAGTCGCGGCAAAGCTTTTACCTCTGGAATGCCTCTCCAGGATTTCCACGACGACACAACAGATATATCAAATTCTGGTACAACATTTAAATTTGACATTTCTGTGGGTATTGCTGATGCTCTAGTAATTCAAAACCAAGCCCAGAGTCGCCGCATCATTGCCCTAGCTCCCCACCAACCCAACTATCGAATCCTGGTTGTTGACGATCACGATTACAATCGAAAACTGTTAGTTAAAATCATTACTGCCATTGGTTTTGAAGTGCAAGAAGCCAGTAACGGTGAAGATGCGATTGAAATTTGGAATTCATACTCACCGCATCTCATCTGGATGGATATGCGAATGCCGATTATGGATGGTTATGAAGCAACTAAACGGATTAAAGCTACCACTAAAGGTCAAGCTACTACTGTGATTGCTATTACTGCTAGCGCTTTGGAAGAAGAAAAGACGATGATTTTATCCATCGGTTGCGATGACTTTGTGCGAAAACCCTTCCCAGAAAAGACTATTTTTGAGATCATGGCTAAACATCTGGGAGTCAGTTATCTTTATGAGTCGTCCGAGTTAAATTCTATTCCAGACAATCGGGCTGGAGAACCTGTAAATTTAACAAATTTTCTAGCAGCAATGTCAAGAAAATGGATTATAAAATTGCATAAAGCCGCTCTTGAAGCGGACTCGGAATTAGTATCTAGATTGTTGGATACAATCCCTTCATCCTACGTGCTCGAACTTCAGACTCTTAGGGATTGGGTTAATACGTTTCAGTTTGAAAATATTCTGGATTTGACCGAACCCTTGGTGGAGCAATGATTACAGAAACCCAGTTACTCCGAAAAACCGGGTTGATGAGATTATTTTAAATGTGCTTCCATCTTTACCTTAAATTCAAGTAGTTTAAACATTGTGATATCGCGGA
>JAJAYT010000079.1 GCA_026786085.1 Microcoleus sp. CAN_BIN18
GCTTTGCGGCTGGCGGATGTCCAGCAGCCAAAGACGGTGACAACTTTGTCTTGATCGATCAATTTTTTGGCTTTTTCGGCAAAAGTTGGCCAGTCTGAGTTGCCGTCTTCTACTATTGCTTGGATTTGTTTTCCGAGGACGCCGCCAGCTTTATTGATTTCTTCGATCGCTAATTGTTCGGCATCAACCACGCTTTTTTCGCTGATTGACATTGTGCCGCTCAACGAATGCAAAATTCCTACTTTGATCGTGTTTCCACTGCCGACTGCGGCAGGTTCTGCTGGTGTAGTTCCTGTTTCTGTTGGAGAAGCGGCTGGGGTTGCTGTTGGAGTGGGAGTTCTACAAGCTTTTAGAAATAAACTTGATGTGAGGGTAGCAGAACCGTATAAAAGAAATTTGCGTCGATCGAATCGCTTTGTCATTCTCTTTTTTTACTCCTGAATATATGAGTCGGATCTCTGAGAATAATAACATATGGCGACTTGATATTAAGACTCCCTTAAGAAGATTGTTGTATGCTTGGATACAAAAAATATCATTGTTGACAAAATGAATGTTGTGTGGGGATTGATGGTAACTGTGGCAGAAATCGAGTTGAGACACCAAGATACGTCCTTTCAGCAATCAGTCTTAAATTACCGAGCGGCTTTTTTATACAAATACGTTATTAATGCTAGGAAGCGTAGCAGTAACTGGGTTTCTCCTAGACTCACAGGAAAATCTCAAACTACGTGACGATCGCCCTTTCTACAAATATAGCAACCGCCACATCGGACGCCGACATAAATAACCTGAATGAATAGAGCCGATACCTGTCAAGCATAAATGGTTTGATTCCCCTAGTCTGCAACTGCTTTCGGAGTCAACTGTCAACTGTCCACTCTCAACTGTCCACTGACCTATGGAGAATAGCGGACTCGAACCGCTGGCCTCTGCGGTGCGATCGCAGCGCTCTACCAACTGAGCTAATTCCCCTGATTTACCTTTGAATTGAGCATTATTTTAGATGCCCGATTGCCGAATCTCAAAAGCTTACAGATCACGTCTGCTTTTTTTTGTAGACCGCCAACAACACTAGCACGTAACTCCTAAAAATGTCAAGTGTTTGGTGCGGTCGATTTTGGGGCGATCGAGCAAAGTTCCGACACTCTGTCCAACTCTAAATCAGCAAAATAGTCCACCGTCCAATTAGCTTGACGCTGGATCATGTGAAACGGGTAAGTGTGAGTCACTCCCGCCACCTGCATCCCCGCCTTTTTCGCCGCTTCAATCCCCGCAAAAGTATCTTCTAATGCCAAACACTCGATCGGCTGCAAGTTAAAACCGGGATATTTCTGGTTGAGAAGTTCCACCGCCAACAGATAGCCGTCAGGTTCTGGTTTACTCGCCATCAAGTCGTCGCCTGCAACAATTAACTCAAAATTTGCTGCCAAACCCGATCGATCTAACACTAATTCTATATCCGATCGCATGGCCCCGCTGACTACCGCCATTTTTAGTCCGGAAACCCGAATTTTGTCAATAAATTCTGCCACACCCGAATAAATGGGCAATTTTTCCAAGCTATTTATTTTTTCCTGATAAGCTTGAGTCTTGCCTAGTAGCAAGCGATCGAGATATGTTTCTGTGAGATATCGTCCCCGGCGCTTCAGGAGTTCGGTAATGTAAGTGCGATCGCTCCTTCCCAAACAAACTTCTCGAAACTCCCCGCGTTTGAGCTGGAGATTTTCATCAAGCATCAGTCGATCGATTATTTTCTCGTGAATCGCCTCGTCATTAATAATAACGCCATTAAAATCAAATAAAACTGCTTTTAGAGTCATTAGTTATTAGTCATTAGTCATTAGTCATTAGTCATTAGTCATCAGTCTGTTAACTGTTAACTGTTAACTGTTAACTGTTAACTGTTAACTGTTAACTGTTAACTGTTAACTGTTAATAGATCAAGCCGGTGCTGGAAAGCCTTGTAAATCGCCCTCAAAATCAGGAGTTCGATCGCCCAAATTCCACACATTCCCCTGACGCACAGGTTCCAACTCTTCTCCAGGTAGAGGTTTCACGCCCTGCGTCACCTGATGTACCCACCAGTGCTCCTGAGTTTGCACCCTTGCAAAGCCAGCCGCCCCCATCCAAGCATCGACGCTACCAGCCGCATAAGACTTAATATAAGGTTCTTCAAAGATATCAGTCAGCCACTCTGTCTGCCGCAAAGTTTTTTGATTTCCGTCCAAAATTGCCACTTGTCCCCCAACCTTCAGCAGTCGGAAACTTTCTCGCAAAATTGCCCGCGATACAGCAGGCGGCGTTTCGTGAAACAACAAAGAAGCTGCGACTAAATCGCAGCTAGCATCTGGAAAACCAACACTTTCGGCATTTCCGTGCAACCACTCGATTTTTAAGCCGGCTTTTTGCGCTTTCATTTCGGCGACAACCAGCATATATGGCGACAAGTCCAGGCCGATAACTTCCGCATCGGGGAAGGCTTGCTTGAGCATCAGCGTCGTCGAACCGGTGCCGCATCCCAAATCGATAATTCGGCGCGGTTTAACCCGCACAGCGTCAATTAACCCTTGCCTGACGATTGTTTCGTTGGGAGGCAAGACATATTGGGTAATTGGATCGTAGGAAACGGCAGCACTCGGATTTAGGTAGCCGTTTTTGATGCCGTGAAAGTTTTGGCTGCTGTAATATTCGGGATAAACTAGGTTTGGTTGTCGGTAGCGATCGCCCGCTGTTTCCCAGTCAATACCTTCGTAGAGTCGTTTCATTGCTTCTTCGTCGATCGCCAGTCGAATCAGGGGCGACAAAAAGCGCTCGAAAATTGTATCCTTGCCAACAGCCATAAAACTCCTTATCACAAAAACTCTTTTAATTTTAACCAACCGCCGTCAATTTAGCATCAATTAAACCTGTTTCTCTGCTCTTTGCTCTAAGCTGGTTTGCATTTAAATTGTATCTCAAAAAATAATCAAAGTCTTGTGGAATGGGCGGGAGAGCCCGCTCTGAATATATAATTTAAATGCAAACCAGCTTATTCGTTACCTCGGTTACAAAATTTGTTTGCTTAATTCCTTATTCCTCGTTGTTTCTTGCCGCTCATTACTAATAGGAATTTTGACCAAAAACTCCGTACCTCCACCGGGAGGATGAGAAATTTTGATTGTACCGCCGTGTCCGTCCACTACAATTTTGTAACTAATTGCTAACCCCAAGCCAGTGCCTTGACCCACGGGTTTTGTAGTAAAAAATGGGTTAAATATTTGGTCTTTAACGCTGTCGGGAATTCCGGGGCCGTTATCGGCGATCGCCACTTTCAGAAATTTTCCGCCATTTTCGCGAACTACTCCCGTGGACAGGGTAATGATTTTATCCAGGCGATCGATCTCGTTCAAGGCATCGATCGCATTGCTTAGCAAATTCATAAACACCTGATTTAGTTGAGACGGATAGCACTCGACTGAAGGCACTTTCCCGTATCTTTTGACTACATAAATTCCATTTTTGATGCGGTTGGAGAGCAGCAGCAAGGTATTTTCCAGACCTTCGTGAATGTCTGCCTGCTTTTTGTCAGATTCATCAAGGCGAGAAAAGTTACGCAACGAAAGAACAATGCTGCGAATCCGTTCCGTACCTATTTTCATAGAATTTAATATATTCGGCAAATCTTCCTCGATAAAATCCAACTCGATTTCTTCGGTAAAGTCTACGATTTCCGGGGGAACCTCTGGGAAGGCTTGTTTGTATAAACTCACCAATTCTAATAAATCCTTAGTATATTTGGTGGTGTGAGGCAAATTAGCCGAAATGAAGTTTACTGGATTGTTGATTTCGTGTGCTATCCCCGCCACCATTTGACCGAGAGATGACATTTTCTCGCTCTGCACTAAATGAGTTTGAGTTTTTTTCAGTTCATTTAAGGCACTATTGAGCAGTTTTATTTGGTCTTGGGTTTGACTATAAAGATGAGATTGAGTAATGGCGATCGCCAATTGATCTGCCACAGCTTTGATCAGTTGGATTTCCTCCCCACTCCAAAACCAATGAGTGGCATGGCTGCAAATTAAATAACCCTGCGGCTGGTTTTGAGTCTGGACAGGCACGGCCAAATAACTATTAGCTTTAAGTTCGATCCGTTGACTTGCACCCTCCACCCAAGTATCGCTAGACAGAATAATCGGCTCGGATTGGCCGCTCCGCACTGACAAATTTTCGACAAAGTAAGGCTCAAACTCGATCGCTGCTTTCGGACAATCAGATTGACAAGATTCCCACAGAATTTCTAACATTTTGCTTTCCGGATCGTACCAACCAAAAGCCGCTCGTTCTAAGTGCAGCAAATTTACTATTTCTTCGACTGTACTTTGTACGATTTCGTCTAATTCTAGAGAAGCTCGAATGCGTCCGGCAATACGGTTTAGCATGGCTTCTCGCTCCGCTTGAGCGCGATTGTTTTCGGAGGAATAAATCAGCCAAATTGCTGCTAGCATTGCTGAGACGAGAACTCCGGCGACGACGGATGTCAGCAAATTTAATGCTTGCAGTTGAGATTCAATATTTTCGCGGGGAATTACTAAAGCCATCGACCAGTTAACTTCCTTGAGGGGAGCATAGGCCACATACACCCATTTATCATCTATTTTTACCAGTTCGATGTTCGTCTGGCGATCGATCATCTGCCGCGCAATTGTGGAAACTGCAGCGTCTTGTGACTGTAAAAAGCTTTGGTTCGATCGGTCGATATTTCCGATTAAGTTATTGTTGGGATGAACAATTGGCACTCCTTTTGAATTGAGCGCAAAAGCATAACTTTCGGAACCGTACTGCAAGCTGTTAGTTACAGATGCTACTCGGTCTAATTTAATGCCGCTCGATAGGACTCCAATTACTTTATTGGGAGCGGGATGTAGAGCCCAAAGAGGAGCTGAAATGACGATCAACGGAATTTTTGTACTGCGGCCGATCAGGGGGTCGGAAACGTTGAGCTGCCCGGCCATTGCTTTTTGAAAGTGTTGGCGGTCTTTGCTGTTCGCGCGGTTGCCTAGAGTGTTGATTAGCGAGCCGTCTGGTTGAATTAATGACAGGTTTAAATACTCTTTTAACCTGTATATTTCTCCTTGCAGCCGGGGTTCGACTAATGTCCAATTGAGAGTACGAACCGTAGGAGAATAAGCAAGAGTTTCTATTTCTGCTTTGCGGCTGATGAGCCAGCGGTCTATTTCATCGGTGCCTTTTTCTAGTTTTAATAGTGCTATTTCCTTTAAATTGTCGACGATTAGCCCGCGCACAAAAAAATAGCTGATGCAAGCAGTGCTGCTAATGCTTAAAGCCGTGCAGCCCAGAATTAGCAGGGTGAGCAAATGGCGGCGCTGCCGTCTGTGCTGCCAAAGACTGTGCGCTTGTTGCCACCCTGATTGAGCAGAAGTGCTGATGTTTTGCCAAAAGCGGTGCAGCTTTTTTGTTTGGTGGGATGGCTGTGCTGACACATCTCTGGCTGGATTTGCTGGGTTTTGCATCATCAAATGTTCTCGTCGAGAGTCAAATTGATTAAACGGCATTTATTATGGGTCATCCGGCAGAATTAATCAACCAAATAATCAGGGTTTGAGTCCTGATTGGTTGCACCAATCAGGAGTTACAGTCCTGACTCCATATAACTTTTATGCCGATCGCGCGATCGCATTTTATATTTTGCATCAACCTGATTTTTAGACTTTTGGTTGATCTACTTCAGGTTAGTGCTTTACGATATCTTTAATATCTATCTCGTTTGTATAACAAAATTCTTGTAAATAACACAGAGGAAATACGGAGTTTTTTGAATTAACAATGTATTATAATCTATCGGAAATCTCGGTTGACAAATTTACTAATTTGCGCTTTAGGTTCAAGGAGAAATTTTTTCGTCTAAAGCTTTTTTAGCCAAGCGGGTTGCATAGACTGTGAGGGCGATCGTTGCTACCAAACCAATGCCGTAGAGAACCCACTCAGCAGTAGTGCGCGATCGCCCTTGTGCTCCGAGTGCAGCCAAACTACCAGCCAAGGAACCGATATAAACATACATCACAGTACCAGGAATCATCCCGATCCAAGATGCGAAAAAATAGTCTCTTAGAGATACCTGCGTGACTCCAAAAGCATAGTTAAGCAAATTAAACGGAAAAATTGGAGAAAGCCGCGTCAACAAGACAATTTTCCATCCTTCCGAGGCAACTGCGGCATCGATCGCCTTAAATTTTTGATTGTTTTCTATCTGTTTAGAAACCCAGTCGCGAGTTAAATATCGCCCTACCAAAAAAGCGCAAGTTGCGCCTAAAACCGAGCCGATGGAAACGCAAACCGTACCGCCAACGACTCCGAACAAAACGCCAGAACCGAGAGTCAGCAAAGAACCGGGGATAAATAGAACCGTTGCGACAATGTAAATTAGAATAAAAGCTGCCGGGCCCCAAGGGCCGATCAGGGCGATCGACTCCAGCGCACTTTTCATAATTCCTTGAAAGTTAAAAAACTTAGCCGCCACAATCAAAGCCACAGCTAAACCAATCCCTAAAATCAGCTTCCACCTATTGGATGGCGGCGGATTTTCAGCAGGCATTTCTGAATTATTCATTGCTTAAATTCTCCACTCTAAATTGCTTGCAGGGTAGGGACACGGCACTGCCGTGTCCTGTATTTCATAGAATTGAAAACTATCAGCGGAAATTTTCCCTTAAATCAAATCAAAGTACCACCGCAACTAGAACCGCTACCCGCCGTACAGCCGTAACAATAAGCAGCAGTTTGCACCTCTTGAATTACATCTAAACTACCAGATTCTAGCAATTTAGCAACAGTTATCCTTTCCCCGCTGCCAGTTTTCGCCGGCAGATTTTCCATCTGGTTAAAATCGCAGTCATAGACATTGCCCAAATAGTCGATCGACAATTCGTTGCGGCACATTAAATGTTCCAGAGTACCGGGATTAAAATTATCCTCCAAAAAACCCAGATAAGGCTTGTGCAGTTTCTTATGTTCCAAATGAAACTTAGTCCGTCCCACCGGCAAATTAGTAATCGCGAACAATTGATTAAAACAAATCCCAAAATGTTCAGCTAAATAAACCTTGTAATCTTGCTGTAACTTGCCCTGTTCCGCTGTCAGAGAAAACTTTTCTGTTGTCGGTACTGGCGGATTGTACACCAAATCCAGGATTAAACTTTGATTTTTGCCGTATCCCAACTGATTTAGCTTTTGCAGCGCCCGAATCGAACTGTCAAACACACCGCTGCCGCGCATTTTGTCAACATTGTCAGCTTGATAACAGGGAAGCGACGCCACAATTCTGAGTTCGTGCTGCGCGCAATATTCGGGAATATCTTCAAAACCTTTTTCAAAGTAAATCGTCAAATTAGAACGAACAATCACCTCTTTTCCTGTCGCCCGGGCTGCTTCCGCCAGCGGTTTAAAACCGTAAAGCATTTCGGGAGCACCGCCCGTGAGATCAACAGTTTGAATTTGGGGAAAACGGCGAATAATTTCAATTAATTGGTCGCAAATTTCCGGCGAAAGTTCCTCTGTTCGTGTCGGGCTAGCTTCTACGTGACAGTGAGTGCAAGCGAGATTGCAGCGTTTCCCTAGATTAATCTGTAAAACCGTAATCTGCTTTTTAGTTAAAGCTGAGTTGAGTTTATTTTTGAAAGGCGTGAGTACGGTTTGAATCATGTGCTAAAATTTTTAATCTGTGCCCGCAACGAATTTAAAGGCGTTCTGGTGGAACACCTCTGATAATTTAGCACTAATTCTGGGGATGCGACAGCGACAGATTTGAATTATGCGGTACAGAGTTAATTCAAGCTCACCGAAGAGCACAATTGTCAGTAATATCAATTCCGGTTGCATCGGAATTAATATTACCCGAAATCAGGACACTCAAGATGCCGTTTCGGTAGCGCCCGATTAATTGCGCAAGAAACGGCATCTTGAGTGTCCTCGCTGATCATTCCGGCACAGCCGGAATTGATCTAACAGGCTTGGAAAGCCTGTTCCACAAAAGTTAATTTTCTTGTGGGGTGGGGTTCCCAGGGGAATATTGTAGCGGTAAAGTGCTTAGGGCGCACCCTACTTTCAATAAATAAAAAAACCGGGCTTCTTTGAAGAAACCCAGTTCACATGAATACAAGCAGTATTAACAACAACCAAACCTCAATTCTTCAACAGTTTCATACCCATTTTTACCTTGTCCAAAATCGTCTTTTGTGACACGCAAGTAATCAGACAAAGCTTACCGCAATTCAAAGTATCGCGACGGACTTCCTGAGCTTTTTCGCCGTACCAAATTTCGCGAGCGTTTTGCTCTTTCACATTCCCAATCACCGGATATTCATCGCACAATTTCACATCGCCACGGGTGTCAATCCAGTAGTTGCGAAGTCCTACCCGACAAGGCCGGACTGCATCGGGAGCCTTTTCGTCACGGAAGTGAGGTAACATTAGCCGCAATACTTCGTCGCTGTTCATAATTGGCGCACCGTTGTTCTTCATTTCAATTAGGCGCTCAATTACCTGTGCAAATTCCTCGTAATCCTCTTCTTCTACCCACAATTCCTCGTAGGTTTCTGGTGTCCAGCGATTGACTGGTTGGAAGTTCACTGTCGTCGCCCCAATTTCTTTGGCCCAGGTGACAATTTCCTCAAGATGGCGGAAATTGAGTCGGTTCATCGTCGGTTTGACGTTGATCGGAAACAGGACGTTCTGTTTTTCTTGTTCTTCGCGCAGATACACGATTCCTTTAGAAAGTCTGTCAAACAAACCGGGTTGACCGCGTAAATAATCGTGCAGTTCTGCATTGTGTCCGTCAACTGACATATTAACGTTAAAAGGACGAGCAGCAACAGTTTTGGCTGCATTTTCCCTGGTCATACAATAGCCGTTTGTGGTGACGCCTGCGTGGATGCCGTTCTTGTTGGCAAAAGTCAGTAAGTCTAGAAAACCTTTTTTAATATAAGGTTCGCCACCGCTAAAGTTGATTGAAAATTCGCCGACAAATGCTTTGACGCTTAACAAGGCATTTTGCCAATCTTCGATCGTCATTTCGTCTTTATATTCTTTGAGCCGCCAATACTCGCACTGACGACATTTAACGTTACAGCGCTCGTTGACGATTCCGTAAAAAGTGACTGGGCTGGTAATGTCGTATCCTGTATTGATTCGGAGCGATTCGGCTACTGCACTCTTGGTGTGCTTGACTCCCAGTCTGGATAATGTTAAAGCATCCATGTCTTCTTTGCCCTACGTGTTGTTGGTTAAGCTAATTTATCGAACGGATTTTATACGTAATAATACGTAATAATACGTATTGCTGGTTACGTATTCCTAACGATTAGGTATCTACCATCCTAAGCTGTGCTTTTGGGTATGGCTAGATGTTTGTCCAATATTTATTATATTAATTCTTGTAACATATTAGTATTTGTAATCATTCGAGCTTTTTTTGCATTGAAACATAAATCATGCTCGATGTCACATAATATCAGCGCGAGATCGACGTTAAATCAACAAATTGTACTTTTCGTTGAATTTTAGTTAAATAACTTAATACTTGAGCTTAATAAAAATACTTACGTAAGCTGTCTCAATAACTTAAAATTATAGTTAAGTGAGCGAGCTATACAGCAGTTAAGTTCACACAAGCTTTACAATTTGAATAAATTTAAGTATTTCAGCGGTGAAAGATGGGTGTAAACATGGGACGATATTTGCACGTACTGAAATTGTTCTGGGGTGCGGCGATTGAAGCAGAACTGGAATACCGAATCAATTTTCTATTGGCAGCCCTCAGCAGCCTCGGAAACCTTGCTGGTAGCTTATTCGGGCTGTTTTTGTTCTATCGTACGGGTTACACGTTTGCTGGCTGGAAATGGGAAGAAGCCTTGGTTGTACTGGGTGTTTTCACGATTTTGCAGGGCTTTTCGTCAACGTTTTTAGCACCTAATCTCAGCCGGATTGTCGATCGAGTCCAGCAAGGAACCCTCGATTTTGTCCTTCTGAAACCAATCAGTTCGCAATTCTGGCTGTCTGCAAACACAGTTTCTCCTTGGGGAATACCCGATATCATCTTCGGTGTGGTATTGTTGTTGTACTCGGGTAACAAACTCGGATTAAAAATCGGCAATTATTTCCTAACAGCAATACCGCTGTTATTTGGCATGGTGAGTCTCTACAGCATCTGGTTTATGTTAGGTGCGATGAGTATTTGGTTTGTCAAAATTTACAACGTTACTGAAGTTCTCCGAGGATTGTTAGAAGCTGGTAGATTTCCAATGGCTGCTTATCCCGCAGCTTACCGATTTTTCTTTACGTTTGTAGTCCCCGTTGCCTTCTTCACCACAGTACCGGCAGAAGCAATGCTAGGCAAAGGTGATCTAGTTTGGATCGGAGGGGCTGGAATATTGGCGATCGCCCTTTTGTTATCTTCCCGCTACTTCTGGCAATTTGCACTCAGATTTTACACCAGCGCTTCTAGTTAGTTATATAATAAATTTTAATTTATTGACTGTTGACTATTGACGGTCAACTGTTATATTATGATTGAAGATATTTTTAAATAATCATAGCAATCTAAACTACAGATTACCAAGGAGAATAGGGCAAATCAATGAAAAACAAGCAACTGGGAAACACTAATTTTAATATCAGCGCAATTGGTCTGGGAGGGATGCCACTTTCCTTAAGTGGGCGGCCTGCTGAATCCCAAGCAATAGCAGTAATTCACCGCGCCCTCGATTTGGGTGTGACACTAATTGACAGCGCAGATTCTTACTCCGAAGATGAATCTGACAAACACCATAACGAACAACTGATTGCTAAAGCTTTAGAACAGTATACGGGAGATATTAGAGCTGTTACCGTTGCTACAAAAGGCGGCTTAATGCGGCCTCAAGGTACTTGGACGCGCAACGGGAATCCGCACCATTTACGCAAAACAATTCAGGAAAGTTTTGAAGCATTGGGCGGCAAAAAGCCGATCGACCTTTGGCAATATCACTCGCCCGATCCCAGTTATACCATCGAGGCAGCCCTAGCACCCGCAAAAGAAGCTGTAGAAGCAGGAATAATTCGATTTGTGGGAGTTTCCAATTTTTCGGTTGAGCAAATCAAACGCGCCCGCGATATAGTAGAAATTGCCTCAGTTCAAAATCAGTACAATCCGTGGCACAGACAGCCAGAATCAGATGGTGTACTGGAATATTGCGAAGCCGAAAAACTGACATTTTTCCCTTGGAGTCCTCTCGGAGGAAGTCGTCGCGTTAAAAGCTTGCAAGATATGCCTGCGATCGTGAAATTAGCAGCCGAAAAAAACGTCTCAGTTTACTGTATAGTATTGGCCTGGTTGATGGCAAAATCGCCCTGCATCGTGCCAATTCCGGCGGCGACAAAGGTATCGAGTATTGAAGACTCCGTGCGGGCGATGGATGTTAAATTGACTGAGGCAGAATTGGCACAAATTTCAGTGAGTTAAGTAGGTAAGGGCAACAAAATAATAGAACAGATCAGATACCCACTCCACAAAAAAATGATTTGATTGTGGGGTGGGCATCCTGCCCAGAAAAGTGATATTTTTGGAGAAATGAGATTTAATGGAAGCTAATCAAGTAAATGCCGATCGAGATTTAGCGATCGAACATCAAAACGTACCAGTCGCCCATGAAGGACTGCACAACTTTTTATATAGTTCCGAGGAAGAACATGGCGCAGTCGCAGCAATTCCGGCATTAGAAAATGACGGAACGCAAATAATGCCGATCGCAGTATGGCGCGATTTAGCAACTAACGCCAAAGTCGCCGGCGTTTATGCCGTAATCGACACTTCGCATCAAACCCAGTATATCGGTTATTCGCGAAATATCCTGCTTTCTCTCAACGGTCACATCGCCCAAAATGGCAGCGAAAATTGTGCATTCCTGCGCGTCCAAACTTTCAAATTCCCCAAGCGGGAAGAAATGGAAAGTTTGCGCGATTTTTGGATAGCAGAACTCGGGATCATTCCTCCTGGAAACGGCACAGATAGCGAAATGTGGGCTAGTACGGTAGGTGAAGCCGCGCGCGCTGCTATGTCTGCTGAGGAACAAAAAGCCTATGAAGAAAAGAAGCTGAAACTGCGCAAAGCAATGGCAGATTCGACTCTGAGTAGAGAGTTAGAAACAGCAGCAAAAAGTGATAGCGAACGCAGTAAGGATTTGGAAGCTGCGGTTGATAATGATGACTGGAGTGCCGTAATTCAGTCACAAACCCAGGCAACAAAATCCGCTGACTAAACAGGTTGGTAGTAAGGACTTTAGTCCTCTCTAAAAAGGACTGAAGTCCTTACTACCAACTTTTTTGATTACTAATGACTAATTTTTCGTTCTTTAATTAAAGTCAAACTTATCCATTCACCTTTGTCATTATAACTGCGGATCATCCGAAATCGCAAATCGGGTTCAACTAACCAGCCAGCCTCGAAAAATACAGGTTTTCTGAGTTCAACTTTAACAGGGATTGTGCAAGAACTGCCATCGGGAAGCAACAAAACTTGCATCGGTGTAGTACCTTGGTTAAAATTAATCACCGAACCGTCAATGATGCCTCCAGAAGTGATAATCTTAGGATCAGCATTAGTGCCAAAGGTAATTTTCTGAATTAGGCGATCGGCATTTTCTAAATGTAATTGTAATTTGGTATAATAACAGTCAGGATTTCGCCAATCTGGATACATTGTCACTGCTTCTCCATGCCATTCTCCCAGTAAATCGTCAATAGTTAAATGCGGACGTTCGGGGATATTTTTATCTGGTTGCTTTTCCCGAATTAAGGTAAGTGTTGATAAATCGCCATTCGTATTGTACAACTGAACAAACCGCAATCTGCGATAATTGTAGATGAAACAAAACTCGGCCCCAGACTCAGCGAAAGGTGCTATTTGAATAGTCCCCTGACAAAAAGATCCGTTCTCAAAAAATAGGATGTCCCGTCCCAAATTCTGATATTCTCGAACTATTTCGCGAACTTCTGGTTCGCCGACACCGCTAGGATTTGGGTAAAAGCGCTGGAGTTTTAATCGCACAGTTTTGTTGTCATTCAGACCTTCGAGAGCAATAATACTAGGAGTATCTTGAACTACTTCTCCCCGTGGCGATAATTGGGTAAAAGAACCGTGCCATTCTCCCAGATTTTGCAGAAAGTTTTCCCATTGCGATCCCATATTTTTACCTCTGAATATATACTAAACTTCTCGGCAGTTAGGACGTTTTGAATTTCTGAAATTATTGATTTTCTTCCTTCTTCCTTCTTCCTTCTTCCTTCTTCCTTCTTCCTTCTTCCTTCTTCCTTCTTCCTTCTTCCTTCTTCCTTCTTCCTTCTGCTATATGTCTAAAAATAGAATTATAACTCTGCTGACGGATTTTGGATTAAGCGATGTTTATGTGGGTGTGATGAAAGGTGCGATCGCCCAAATTAACCCACAACTCAAAGTCATTGACATTACGCACGATATACCTGTTCAAAATATAGCAGCGGGGAGGTTTTGTTTGATGAATGCTTATGCTTATTTTCCCACAGAAACGGTGCACATTGCTGTCGTCGATCCGGGTGTGGGAAGTAGCAGAAGGGCGATCGCCATTCAATGTGCTAATTTCTACCTTGTGGGGCCCGATAACGGGTTGTTTAGCGGGGTGTTGAGTCAGGAAAGTGCGTTAGCGAAGCCCTCGAAGAGGATCGCCTCTGTCGAACTCACCAACCCCAAATATTGGCGTACACCTCAACCCAGCAGCACTTTCCACGGTAGAGATATTTTCGCTGCTGTGGGTGCTCATTTGGCGACTGGGGTGCGGTTGGAAGAGTTGGGAAGGGCGATCGACCTTGCAAGTTTAGTCCAGTTACAGATACCAAATTGTGTCGTTACAGCCACTGGTATCGCAGGTTATGTCCAATATTGCGATCGGTTTGGCAACCTAATTACTAATATCCCAGAACATTGCATTAAAAGCAACAATTGGTCAGTAAAAATTAATCATATTTCTGATACAATCACCATACCCAACGGCAAAACCTACAGCGACAGCAAACCGGGGGATTTAGTTGCCATAATAGGTTCTGACGGCTGGCTGGAGATTTCTGTAAACGGCGGCAGCGCTCAATCTGTTTTGCAGCTACAATTTGGAAGTAGCATCGAAGTTCTTTTTGGGAGTTAACCATCAATAATATTTTTGAGCATCTTGTAGGGGCGGGTTCACCAACAATCTCTAACTCTCACCAACATCTACATAAACCCGCCCCAGCCAGGGACTTATTTCCAAGTATCAGAAACCCGATTTTTTGGATAAACCGGGTTTCTCATCTTGATCAACCTACCACAAAATTCACCAACTTTCCAGGAACCACAATCACCTTTTTAATCTCCTTACCCTCAATGTGACGCTTAGCTAAATCCGACTCACGGGCAAACTTTTCCAAAGCAGCTTTATCAGCCCCAGAAGGCACTTGAATTGTACCGCGAGTCTTACCCATAACCTGAATTACCAGCGTAATTTCATCCGTAACTAATGCTGAAACATCCACACTCGGCCAAGTTTGCGTATGTACAGATTCACTGTTACCGATTAAGTGCCATAACTCATCAGCAATATGTGGTGAAAAAGGCGCTAACAGCAAAATTAAAGTGCTAATCCCTTCTGCATAAATTGGCGAATCTTTACATTTAGCATCAGTCAAAGCATTGTTCAACTTCATCATTTCCGAAACAGCAGTATTAAACTGATAATCACCCTCCAAATCTTCGCTAACTTCCTTAATTGCAACGTGAATCGCCCGCCGCAAATCCTGCTCAGGTTTACTCAAATTCTCTTTCTCCCCCCCTTGGGAAGGAATAGCAGAGGGTAAATTCTCTTTCTCCCCCCCTTGGCAAGGGGGGGCTGGGGGGGGTGCAGCAAATTCTGTTACCAGTCGCCAAACCCGATTTAAAAAGCGAAACTGCCCTTCTACATCAGCATCATCCCACTCCAAATCTTTCTCAGGCGGCGCTTTGAATAAAATAAACATCCGCGCCGTATCTACCCCGTATTTTTCCATCACTTGTAAGGGGTCAACACCGTTGTATTTTGATTTAGACATCTTCTCATAGAAGACTTCTAAAGCTTCCCCAGTTTCAGGATCTTTGGGATTTGTCGCATCTACTTCTGCGGAAGGAATGTATTTACCAGTAACGGCATTTTTGTATGTTAATCCTTGCACCATGCCTTGAGTTAATAGGCGCTTAAATGGTTCGTCGCAATCGATCAAACCCCGATCGCGCAAAACCTTCGTAAAGAACCGAGAATACAGTAAATGTAGGATTGCGTGCTCAATTCCGCCGACATATTGGTCTATCGGCATCCAGTCGTTAGTCTTCGCACTGTCAAAGACTTGATCCTGATTACTCGCATCGGGATAGCGCAAGAAATACCACGAAGAATCCATAAAAGTATCCATCGTATCCGTTTCTCGCTTCGCCGGAGTACCACAACTTGGACAAGGAACATTTACCCAATCTTCCATCTTGGCTAACGGCGAACCTTTGCCCGTAAATTCCACATTTTCCGGCAACAATACGGGCAAATCCGATTGGGGAACGGGGACAGTTCCACAGTTTGGACAGTGAATTACTGGAATCGGAGCGCCCCAATAACGCTGTCTAGAAATCAGCCAATCTCTCAAACGATATTGGACTCGCGCTTTGCCATAACCGGAATTTTCGGCATGGTGAATAATCGCTGCTTTGCCTTTGATTGAATCCATACCATTGAAGCTTTCGGAATTAATCATAATTCCAGGTTCTGTGTAAGCTTCGGTCAACGGGCACTCATCATCATCTACAATTACTACTTTAATTGGCAGTTCATATTCAGTGGCAAATTGGAAATCTCGCTTGTCGTGGGCTGGTACTCCCATGACTGCGCCAGTGCCATATTCATACAGCACATAATCTGCTATCCAAATCGGGATTTCTTCGCCGTTGAAAGGATTGATTACTTTGCCGCCTGTGGGAACGCCGCGCTTGGGTTGATCCTCTGCTGTGCGATCCATTTCGCTTTGCAGCGCCACTTCTTTGGCAAAGGTTTCGACGGCCGCTTTTCTGTCTGGTGTAGTAACACGATTAGTTAAGGGATGTTCGGGGGACAAAACAACATAACTAACGCCATAAACTGTGTCTGGACGAGTCGTGAAAACAGCGATATTTTCATCCATCCCGACAATCGGAAATTCCAAGTAAGCACCGACAGATTTGCCGATCCAATTTGCTTGCATTAACTTGACTCTTTCGGGCCAATTTGGCAATTTGTCTAAGTCATTTAATAACTGTTCGGCGTAATCGGTAATCTTGAGAAACCATTGCCGCAATAATTTGCGTTCGACTAGGGCACCAGACCGCCAGCAACGGCCTTCGTTATCGACTTGTTCGTTTGCTAAGACTGTTTGGTCGATGGGGTCCCAATTAACTGCGGCTTCTTTTTGATATGCTAATCCTGCGTCTAAAAATTGTAAGAAAATCCATTGAGTCCAGCGATAATAATCGGGAGAACAAGTTGTAACTTCTTTTGTCCAATCAAAGGAAATGCCCAGGCGCTGAAATAAGCCTTTCATTTGGGCAATATTTTGATACGTCCATTGTGCGGGCGGAATTCCTCGTTCGATGGCGGCATTTTCTGCGGGTAAACCAAAAGCGTCCCATCCCATCGGATTCAATACGCGATAACCTTGCATCCGCTTGAGTCTGGCAATTACATCGATAATTGTGTAGTTGCGGACGTGGCCCATGTGCAGGTTTCCCGACGGATAGGGGAACATGGATAAGGCATAAAATTTAGGCTTTTCGCTATTTTCTGGCATTTGGTCTAAGTTTTGCTCAGCCCATGTCTGTTGCCATTTTTCTTCTATGGATTGGGGATTGTATTTGGACTCCATAACAATTTCTCCGTGTAGCATTTAGTAATGTTTGCTTGAATATTTTTGCACATTCAAGGGGCCGAGATTCGGATTTTTTTGAGCTCTCAGGATTTTGGCTCAAATATCTGTATTATATATTGTAGTATATCTGGTTTGAGTGAAGGTCGATCGCCCAAATCTCCGATTCACCCTGAAAACAATCAGACTTACGGATGGGCGGTCAGAAACCGGGTTTTTACGAGAATGCTTCGTTACAGTCGGCAAACACCGCAAAAAACCCGGTTTCTTAGCATTTATTCCGGCTTAAATGCTATCTGGATCGATGTTCAATTCCCGCAATTTAGCAGCTAAACGTTCAGACTTTTGTTCTGCTTGTTCAGCCCTTTGAGATTCTTGTTCAGCCCTTTGAGATTCTTGTTGTAGGCGCTGGCGGTCTAATGCCCGTTCTGCTTCTAATTCCGCATAAGAAAGAAACTTTTCGCCATCAGGTCGATAAATTTCTAACCCATCTTCTCCTAACTCAAACCGCACCCCCAATCTCGGACTAATCCATCCCTCCATCGGCTCAATAACTTCTAAATTTCCCTCAATTCTTTGCCAACCTTGCAACTCATTTCTTTCAGGATCGTAAAGGTAATATTCCTCAACTCCATGACGCTGGTAAAATGAAAGTTTTTTATTCATTTTAGTTTGGCGGTCGTTGTGGGAGCGAATCTCAAAGACGACTTGAGGAATGATATTATCCTCTCGACATTGTATGTAGGAAAGTCGATCGCCCTTTGGTCTCCCAAATATCACCATCGTATCAGGTGCTTGAGAAATGTCGATTCTCCCCTCAACGGGATACCAGAGTAAATCAGCGGCGACAAAAACGTTTGGGTCATTCTTAAACAGCGATTCGCAACCTTCTTTGATTTTGACAATTAATTCGTATTGAATTGTACTTTCTGCCATTGGTTGATCGTCGCTCGAAGGATAAATGATTTCTGCGGTTGTGACTTGCATAGCGGTTGTCTCCGAGAAGTATCTCAGTTTAATTATACTATTTATTAGGGTGGTTTTCTGCTATAGTTTTGTATATTTATTTAAGCTCTTGGTAAAAAGATGAGCTATTTGTCAAGCTTAGAGATTTATCGAGAGATTGGAAATATAGAAATCCCGGCGGTTGAAACCGCGGCTACACAAACGATGTCCGCCTCCGCGGACTAAGAGATGATATTATGTCAGATAGTGTAGGTTAGGTTTCGCTGACGCTCTACCCAACCTACCGAATCTAAATCCTTCTTATTCTTAGTCCGCGGAGGCGGACTTTGTTCGTGTAGCCGCGATTTCAATCGCCGGGGTTTCAACCGCCGAGTAATAAAGCGGGTAATCAGCCTGTTAAAATAACGAACATTTGCGCTTTAAAGCTGCTTGCAAAAGAGTATTATATTGTTTCTCCTTGACAGTATAAGCTCCAAATCTTTCCAAGTGAGGATTGTTCATTTGAGCATCGAATAGTAGATAAGATCGATCGCGCAATCTCTCCACCAACTTCACCATCGCCACCTTAGAACCTTCTGGAATTCGGAAAAACATCGACTCCCCAATAAACGCGCCGCCGATAGACAATCCCAGAATGCCGCCCGCAAGTTCATCCCCACACCAAGTCTCGAAGCTGTAAGCCCAACCGGCCTCATACAAACCCCAGTAAATCTGTTTGAGCTCGTGAGAAATCCAAGTCGTTTCGCGATCGGCACAACCCTCAACCACCGCCCCAAAATCGCGGTTTACAGCCACCGAGAACCGATTTTGATTAATTTGACGGCGCAGGGACTTGGGATAGGTGAATCGCTCATCCAGGGGAATCAGCGCCCGCTGACGGCTGGAATACCACCCCAAACTTTCCTCGCCGTCATTTGCCATCAAAAAGAAGCCTTGCGCATATCCTTGTATAATTGTCGGTATATCATATTGCATAAATTTATCAGTTGTTTGTCCGTTCACCGTTAACAGCCAACATTAGCAATTAGGAATTAGGAATAATCATGTCAGAACAAATCGAAGCTATCACGTTACCGCCAGCCAAAAACCCTGAACAGGAGGGCGAATGGCTCCAACAAACACTACTCGCATGGCTTGACTCTGAGTTTATCCCAGAAGCCGCTAATCAGCAAATAGCCAAAAGAGCTACCCAAATCTACGTTCGCCAGCGCATGGAAGGCGAAAATGATGTGGGTAGCCTCGTAATTGCGATCGTCACTGAAATGCAAGCCTATGATTTTTCTAAAAGTTTCTACGGCGAATTTGCGATCGCCAATGCCGTCAGTGACTTATTATTAGAAAGTCTCGGTATCGATAAATGCTGCGGCGAATGAAGCAAGAAAGAGGAAAATTTAACTCAAAATTAGGAAACAAGCATAAACTCAAAACACAATCTTGCAGATTAATTGTGAGTTTTTTCTTCCTTCTTCCTTCTTCCTTCTTCCTTCTTCATTCTTTCTTCGTTTTACTACCAGATATACTTAACTACACCGGGCAAAAGACCTTCGTGAGCCATTTCTCGCATCATGTTCCGAGACAGGCCGAAGTCACGGTAGTAACCTCTGGGCCGGCCAGTCGCCCAGCAGCGGTTACGCAAGCGAGTCCGCGAACTGCTGCGGGGGAGCTTTTGGAGTTCGCGGTGAATCGCCATTTTGTCCATCTGATTCGCAGCTTGGTCGAATTGGTCTTTCAGGTCGGCGCGCTTGTCAGCGTACTTGTCTACGAGTGCTTGGCGCTTTTTTTCGCGCTGGATCATGCTCTTTTTAGCCATATTCTGTTGATATCCTTAGATAAATCACAACCTGCTATTTTACTATATTTTGGTCATTTTGGATGACTTTAGTTTGAAATATTTTTATTGGTACACAGTAACTGATCTAGTTTTTAGCGTTTGTCAGGTCATTTTGTGCGATCGCTCCTTGCTAGCCTTGGAACAGATATCGCTTCCGGTTGCATCGGGATTATTAGTAACCGAAATTAGGAGACGGCACTGCCATCTCCTCTATTTGCTGGAAGATTATACTTGGTGCGTTGTGATTTAGCAAATTCATCAAAAGAACAGAATCGTCCTAACTCAAAATCATTTAAGCCCTGCTGAATACCCTCAATAGCTTCTTCAGAGTCCCGCGCTTCCCATTCTAATATCCGAGTTAGTAATTGGGCCGCCACAAGGCTAATGTCTTCTCCTTGGCGATCGGCTTTTTCACGCAGTAGTGCTTCTATTTCTGGACTGAGGGAAATCGCAATACTCATAAATTTGCTTCCTTAGCATTAAGCTGTTGACAATAATTATAACAAACTGAAAAAGCGATCGCCTAAAAAAGTTTATTCATAAACTCTTCGTCTCAACAGAAGGGCACAAATCTGCAAGTTCGCAAACATCACAAGTCGGATTTCTGGCATTACAAACCGCCCGACCATGATAGACTAACCGAATTGACCAATTTTCCCAATCAGGCTGCGGCAACAATAGCATCAAATCTCGCTCAATCCGAATTGGATCTGGATGTTTAGTCAATCCCAACCGCTGACTCAATCGTTTGACATGAGTATCGACTGTCACGCCCATATGAATTCCAAAAGCGTGGGCGAGAACTACATTAGCCGTTTTGCGCGCAACTCCCGGCAATTCTAATAGCAGTTCCATTGTCTGCGGGACTTGATTATTGAATTTATTGGCGATCGCCCAACAAGCACCTTTAATATTTTTAGACTTATTCCGATAGAAACCAGTCGATCGCACTAAACTCTCCAATTCCTCCAAATCCGCATTTCCCAAAGTCACCGCATCAGGAAAACGCTCAAATAAAGCTGGTGTCACCAGATTAACTCGCGCATCCGTGCATTGAGCCGAGAGAATTGTCGCCACCAGCAACTGCACCGGAGTTTCGTAATCGAGAGTGCAAGGAGCTTCTGGATACAAGCGTTTGAGGCGAATCAAGATTTCGTGCGATCGCTTTTTTAAACTTAACTTTTTAGTCATTGGGCATTGGCCAAACAGGGCATTGGGCATCGGGCATCGGCCAAACAGGGCATTAGTGAGTAGTTATTAGTTATTAGTTAGTTGCCACCAATAACCAATAACCAATAACCAATAACTAATAACCAATAACCCGTGACTATTGTTGCATGAGACTTCGGAAATCGAACCCAGCCAAATTAGCTGTATCCCTAACAATCAAGAAAATTCCCAAACCCAGCAACAGCACCAAACCAGTCTGCATCACATTTTCTTGAATGCGGTTTGGCAGAGGCTTGCCCCGCAGTCCTTCTATTAACAAAAAAGCTAGCTGACCGCCGTCCAAAGCAGGTAAAGGCAAGATATTAATCACAGCCAAATTGATGCTAATTAGCACAGCATACTGAAACAAACTCGCTGCATCCGATCGCGCAATCCCTGCACCAATAGCCACAATCGCCACCGGCCCGGACAACTTTTCGGCAGTCTGACTGAAATTGCTAGCTAACTGCCCGAAACCTTGAAACGTCAGCACTACAATCCGCTCAAATTCGCTCGCCGCTTTCGTAAACGCCTCTACAATTCCGGCGCGCTGCCGCACGACAGTACCATTAGAAGTTAGCTGAACGCCAATCCGACCTTTGCCGTCTGGTGCCAGTTCGGGAGTGACTGTCACCACAAATTTTTGTTCTTGGCGCTGAATTTCTAGCCCAAGGGGTTTGTTGGGATTATTTTGGATTGCTGCGACTAGAGATTTGATTGCTTCAGCCGAAGCGCCCAATTCTTTGCCGTCAACAGACAGAACAATGTCGCCCGATTGAATTCCCGCTTGTTTCGCCGCCGAACTGACTTGGGCCGCCACTTCCGGGACTTTAACTCCCGGTAGGTAGTTCAGGGATGCCGCACCGACAGTGGTCAATTGCACCACCAGCAGGAAATAAGCAAAAATTAAGTTAGCAATAACTCCTGCACTAATGACGATCGCCCGATCGAGCACAGGCCGATTTTTGAGCAAATTCGGGTCATTTGGAGGGATACTGCTTTCGGGATCGTCATCGGGAAAACCCACGAAACCTCCCAAGGGAAAGGCGCGGAGGGCGTATTCAGTTTCCGGGCCTTGGTACTTCCAGAGGACGGGGCCGAAGCCAATCGAAAAGCGGTTGACGTGGATGTGTTGAAGTCTCGCCGCCAGGAAGTGGCCGAGTTCGTGAACGACAATGAGGATACCTAAAACTGCGATCGCTGCCAAAACTGACATGAAGGATTCCAATTATACTTTTAGTTGACTTTGACTTATTTTAATATCTTTTTAATCTAGTCGGCTTCCGATCGACAATTTTCGGTCAAACTGGAAGATGGCATTTTCAGCTAAAGTGCGGGCCCGTGCGATCGGACTTGCGTATATTTTGGTCAAAAGTGCGATCGGTCTACCAAACTAAAGATGAGTCAGTAGTCACCTGCTAGTTGTTGGTATAATCACAAATAACCAATAACCAATAACCAATAACCCAACGACTGCGTTTATCCTGAGCGCAGCGTCGCCCTGAGCGGAGTCGAAGGGTCGAAGGGCTCAGGGCACCGCAAATAACCAATAACCAATAACCAATAACCAATAACCAATAACCAATAACTAATAACCAATAACCAATAACAATTTTATGAAAGACACTTCTTTGAATATTATCGCTATTTCTATCTTCGCCATCACCGTTTCAATCTTGTTGGGCCCCCTATTCAATATACCAGAGGCCGTACCTGCGATCGCCACTTTTTGCCTATTAGGGCTAGCCACCCTCGACAATTTCCAGTGGCAAGGTCAAGGCGGCACAATTTTAGTAGATTGGCTGGGGGGAAGTTCCAAACAAAAGCGCGATCGCATCCTGCACCACGAAGCCGGACACTTCCTAGTCGCACATTTGTTAGGAATTCCCGTAACCAGCTACGCCCTGACCGCTCTTGAAGCTTTCAAACAAGGCCTAAGAGCCCAAGTCGGCGTCCGATTTGAAGACCAAAAATTAGCAACTCAACTCCAAAGTGGCACTCTTTCCGCCCAACTTTTAGACCAATACTGCACCGTGTGGATGGCCGGAATAGTCGCCGAAAAATTTGTTTATGGCAGCGCCCAAGGAGGAGCCGAAGACCGCACAAAAATCAGCGCCATTTTAACACAACTGCGCCGTCCCAGTTCCGAAATTCAACTCAAACAAAACTGGGGTTCGCTGCAAGCAAAAAACCTCATCGAAACCAATAAACTAGCTTACGAATCTCTCGTATCAGCAATGGCAGAAAGAGCAACTGTAGATGAATGTTGTGACATTATTCAGCAAAATCTGTAGTCTAACCATCTTCTGAAAATTCAAAAATTATGCTATGACACAACTTTTTTGAAAAGACATTGCCACCTAACCCAAATCAATAAAAATTGCTTGAGAAACCGGGTTCTTTCACCAGTATTAAAGTCTCAAATCCAGTATTTTGATAAAAACCCGGTTTCTACATTAATTTATTGCACTACCAATAAATATTCATAACTCACTTGAACTTAATTATGTAGGGTGCGCATTGCGCACCTTACAGCTTACGAAATCTTTGCTGATTATCCCGATCGCCCAAAAAAAACTTAGTATTACGGCGTAGCGTGAGTTATACTCCTACTGCAAAGACTGCGACTGCCCGAAAATCCCGAAACAAAAGTTTATGAGCAACACTTCCCCGCCTGAAGCAGCAGCCAACAACCCCGAATCAAAAAAACTTAGTTTCTCGACAAAATTAGCCTACGGCGCGGGAGACCTCGGCCCAGCAATCACTGCGAATGTTCTAGTATTTTTCCTGCTGTTTTTCTTTACCAACGTCGCTGGTTTGGCTGCGGGGACTGCTAGCAATATTTTGCTAATTGGTAAGGTTTGGGACGCTATAAATGACCCGATTGTGGGGGTTTTGAGCGATCGCACATCTCATCCCTGGGGCCGCCGCTATCCTTGGATGGTTTACGGTGCAATTCCTTTCGGGATCTTCTTCTTTTTGCAGTGGATTGTTCCCAGCAAAGATCCCACGATATTATTTTGGTACTATGTGGCGATCGGCATATTGTTTAACACTGCCTACACCGCCGTCAACCTGCCTTACACCGCCCTCACCCCAGAATTAACCCAAGACTACAACGAACGCACTAGCCTTAACAGTTTCCGGTTTTCTTTCTCGATCGGCGGCAGCATTTTGTCCTTAATTATCGCGCAAATTATATTTGCAATAGTTAAAGATGACACCCAAAAATATTTAATATTAGGCGCACTCTGTGCAGTGATTTCAGTATTACCTTTGTACTGGTGTTTTTTCGGAACCCGCAAACACGTCTTCGCTCAACTACAAGAAAATCCAGTAGAAGATAATTCCACATCCTTGCCGCTGAAAGAACAGTTACGGATTGCTTTTAATAATCGCCCTTTTTTATATGTAATTGGCATTTATCTCTGTTCTTGGCTGGGTGTGCAATTAACAGCTTCTATTCTGCCATACTTTGTAATCGACTGGATGAAACTGCCGCCAGCAACTTTTACCCAAACTGCGATCGCCGTTCAAGGTACTGCACTCGCCATGTTATTTGTTTGGAGTAAAGTTAGCGAGCAATATGGCAAAAAAGCCGTATATTTTATGGGCATGAGTTTGTGGATTATCGCCCAAGCCGGACTGTTTTTCCTGCAACCAGGACAAGTAGTCCAGATGTACCTGTTAGCAGTGATGGCTGGTATCGGAGTTTCTACTGCTTATCTCATACCTTGGTCGATGATACCGGATGTGATTGAACTAGACGAATTGCAAACGGGAGAAAGACGCGAAGGTGTATTCTATTCGTTTATGGTGTTGCTGCAAAAATTTGGTTTGGCGCTGGGTTTGTGGTTTGTAGGACAGGCTTTAGAAAAAGCTGGATTCCTCGCCACAGTTCAGGGACAGGCTGCACCTATACAGCCGGATTCTGCGCTGTTTGCGATTCGAGTTGCGATCGGGCCTCTGCCCACAATTGCTTTAATTTGCGGCATGATTCTCACATATTTCTATCCGATTACTCGCGAAGTTCATGCAGAAATTTTGTTGAAACTTCGAGAAAAGAAAGCACAGCATAAGTAAGCTGTAATCAGTAATTGGTAAAAATCACAACTAAAAACAGCTAATCCTGACGATATAGCGAGAGTCGATCGACTTTGAGACCGCAAATTATTAAGTTTTATTTTTATGCCGCACTCTTGAGAGTATTTGTGATATGCTCTCCAAATTTAGTGATCAAATAAACTCAAGCAATTAACCAGCTCATCAAAAACTTGATGATTAAAACAAGAGACAAATTTTTCTCGGAAATTGATTCGATTAGTTACCGTTCTCAAAATCTGCTGAATGTTGCTAGTTATATCTACATGGAAAATGCAAAACTTTTTAGTCAGTCAGTTCGCGGGAAAGTTAACAGATGCTGCTGCTATTGACGGTGAACCAAAAAATGCCATAATAGACGCTCGGGCAATAACAGTGCGATCGGCGACTGAGGTTTTATGGTAAATTGTAAAGTTTTGGTAAAGTTACGATGTGACCTGCGGTGAAGCTCAGCGATCCAAAAAAGTTGTATATATCATGCAGCAACCCTAAATACAAGCACAACGCTGTATTAAAATAGTACACAGAAATGCAGTCGAATACAACTCTCTCTTCAGGTAGTAAAAAACTTTAGCAGCAGGCACAACATCAGAACTTAGTTATTTTTGTATACGTTATTTTTGTACACTATGTGAAAGTAGTGAGAATTATTAGAAGGAAGGGGCAGCGACTAACCAAGAATTTCCTGTGATATCCTTAAGTCAACGGTGAAAGTATCAACCAGAAGGCTCGCAGAACAAAGCTGATTTTACCAAAAAAATATCAAAGAGGTCAACATGGAAACAGAACAGGACTCTCATCTCGTACCAATTAGCAACCAGAGCAGACAGGTGCAGCAATTTTCCGTTGACGAGGGAGAAGAGTCAGGCGGAGATCCTCCGAAAGGATTGAATCTAAAGCCGTTATTTAGGACTTTGGCGCGCAAATCCCTACTCATTATTGGGATTATCGCCCTAGCAGGCGGCGCAGTTTATTTTCAGATCAAGCAGGGCAAGAAAACATATCAAGGCGATTTTCGGATGCTAGTCGAACCCGTGACAACGGAAGCAAGACTTGCCGACGCATCTGCCCTCGCCAATCGCGGCGAGGGGGGGGGAGTACCTAGTCGAGAATTTTTTAGTTTGGACTACGCAACTCAACTTCAAATTCTCCAGAGTCCTCAAATGCTATCGGCTATTGCCAAACAAGTCCAAAAAAAATATCCAGAAGTTACTGAGGAAATTCTGAGAAAAGGATTACTCATTTTGCGCGTCGGAGAAAATGAGTTGACGCTCACTAAAATTTTGGAAGTTCGCTTCATGGGGCAGAATCCTGAATTAATTCAGTTTGTTTTACAAGAAACTAAAAAGAAATATTTAAAGTACAGCCTTGACGAACGCAAGACTCGCATTGGTCAAGGTGTTAATTTTATTGAAGATCAGCTTCCGGGACTCGACAAGCGCGTAAATAACCTGAAGTCGGAGTTACAGGTGATACAGCAGCAACAAAAGATTACCGATCCTAAAGAACAAGGCGCGCAATTGATCGTGCAAGTTCGCACCGTAGAAACTTTAGAGTTAGAAACTCAAAGGCTGCTACAGGAACAGAAAACTTTGTACGCTAATTTGCAAAAACAACTAGATTTTACACCAAATGAAGCTATTGCCGCTTCAGCTTTAAGCGAAGAACCTCAATATAAAGAGTTGCTGACCAAGGTTAAGGAAGTAGAAGGTCAGATTGCTGTAGAAACAGCTCGTTTTAAATCTGCTAACCCTATAGTGGAAGCTCTAGAGCGCAAGCGGGAAAATTTAGTAGCTTTGCTCAACAAGCAAACCGAGCGAATTTTGGGGCAAAATTTAGTAGGCGCTCAAGCCAATGCTAAAGTTCAGAATTTTCAAAATTCGATTCGCATAGGCTTGATTAAACAATTGGTTGATACTGCTAACCAAGTTCAAGTTTTAGAAGCTCGCAGTCAGGCCGTCGCCCAAACTAAAATTAATTTGACCCGACAAGCAAGAGAATTCCCCAGTATAGCCCGCCGCTACAACGAACTGCAACAGCAATTAGACATAGCCTCCCGCAGCCGCGATCAACTTTTAACTCAGCGGGAAACTCTGCGCGTCCAAGCAGCTCAAAGCCAAGTACCTTGGGAAATGATTTCTGAGCCTCAGATACCGCGAGATATTAAAGGAAATTTGATTCCAGTTGCCACGAAAAATACCAACAAATTCGTGATGGGACTTTTTGGGGGTTTAGTGTTGGGTTTGGCATTGGCTATCCTCATAGAAAAAATCCGCAATATTTTCTACTCTGTTGATGACGTTAAAGATGCCGTTGACGCGCCTTTATTGGGAGCAATTCCTCTTTACAAAAATGCTAAAAAAAGGCCGCCTTCTATTGCTAATGCCTATGCTTACCTTGAAGAAAAAGACGGTAGTAATAAAAATGCTTCGGAATTTATAGAAGCTTTTGACTCTCTTTATACTAATATCCGCTTTCTTTCTTCAAATCGAACGATTAGCTCTTTGGCCGTTGGTTCGGCTACAGTTGGCGAAGGCAAATCTACCGTTGCTTTAAACTTAGCTCATGTGGCAGCGCTGGCGGGTCAGCGAGTGCTGTTAGTAGATGCGAATTTGCATTCGCCCAGGTTGCACTTGTTGTTGGAACTGCCGAATGTCAAGGGATTGAGCAACTTGCTCGACACTAAAAACGACCCCAATGAAATTATCCAGCGATCGCATTTAGCAGATAATCTTTTTGTATTAACTGCTGGGCTTCCTGTTCCTGGTACTGCCAGACGGCTGGCCTCATCTCAGATGCAGTATTTAATGGAAGAACTTCACGCAACATTTGACTTAGTTATCTACGATACGCCGGCACTGGTTGACAGTAAAGATGCGAATTTCTTAGCTGCACGCACAGATGGAATACTAATGGTTGTAACAATTCGTCAGGTCAAGTTTTCGGTAGTCAAAAAAGTTTTCAGTCAATTAGAAAATTTTGGCATACCATGCTTGGGCACAGTTGCCAATCACGCCACCAAAGGCAAGAAATATCAAGCATCTAAATCATCAGTTGTGGCAGAGAAAAATGAATATTTGAATTTTGCACCAGTAGAGTCTGGCATCCGCAAACTAGCTCCCAAAAAAGAGTGAGAGCAAAAAAGATGATGGCGGACTAATTCCGATCCGGTTTGGTAGGAAATGTGACAGTAAAATTAGTCCAACCATCCCTGCTTTCAACCTCAATTTTTCCCTGCAACTGTTCGACGAGTTTTTGAACCAAAGCTAAACCCAAACCGGTACCTCCTTGTTTCCAAGGGTCGGCGTTCGGAACTCGATAAAACTTCTCAAAAATTCGAGGCAATTCCTCTATGGAAATGGACGATTGATTACTGAGTTTAAATTCGATTTTGGCAGCGAGAGCAGTTGCTTGTCGCGAGTTTTTTGCTTGTCCTCCATCGTCTCTATCTCCCTTTTTGCACTCAACTTTTAGATAAATTTCGCCGTTATTTGCCGTATATTTGCAAGCATTGTTGAGGAGTTCTGCTAAAATTCGTGCCAAACTAGCGCGGTTGGAACTGATCGTGGGCAGGTGGCGATCGCACTTTACTCGCAAATGCTGGTGGCGGTTGTGGGCGCGGGTGTAAAACGGGTCGATAATAGTAGGTAGCCAAACTTCTAAGTTTACTGGTTCGAGCTCGATCGGACAAGTTGCTGCTTCCAGGCGCTGCAAATCGAGTAAAGCATTAATCAAATCGGTTTCTCTAGTACATTCTGTTTCTAAAATTTCTAAATAAATCTGGCGTCGGTCTGGTGTAGGAGAAATTTTTAGCATATGAATAGCCATTTTCATATTAGCTAAAGGCGTCCGCAGTTCGTGAGAAACTGTGCTGAGGAATTCATCTTTGAGCACGTTTAAATGCTGGAGTTCCTGCACTTTTTGCTGCAATTCGGCGGTGCGTTCTTGGACTTGGCGTTCGAGGTCGGTGTTGAGATTTTGTACTTGCTGATAGAGTTGGGCTTGCTGAATGGCGATCGCGATTTGAGTTGCCAGTTGCAGCAGAAAATCAACTTCCGAAGGCTGCCAATGCCGGGATTTGGAACACTGATGGACGCACATCATCCCCCACAAATGACCGTCTTGCAAAATTGGTACAATCAAATAAGCTTTGATTTGGGCTTGGTGGAAGCGCGCATATTTTTCGGCACTCAAATTAGCTTTGTCGATGTCAGGGACGGCATAAATTTCTTGTTCGATCGCAAATGCAGATTCTTGCCAAATATGATCTGGCAAGATTTCTCCCAAGATAGAAGACCACTTGGGGGCAACAGATTCTGCCACAAAAATGCCCAAATTGCTCGACTCCAAACGCACGATCGCTACTCTGTCGGCGTGCAGAACTTGCCGGACTTCATCGACGCTGGCGTGGAGAATTTCTTCGAGGTTTAAGGATTGGTGAATCCGCAAGGAAAGTTGAGTTAACAGCCGATCGCGCTGCACCTGTTCGTGGAGTTTGGCAGTCCGTTCTCGCACCTGCTGTTCCAGTTTGGCATTGCGACTTTGTAGCAGTTCCAATTTTTCGGCTTGCAGTTGATAAACCGACTGCTGCAACTGTTTGACAACTCGGTACATTTCTGTGGGATCGAGGACTCGGAGCAAGCTGGTTTGGGTGATAATTCCCAACAGTTCGCCGCGCCCGCCGCACACGACTAACCGCTGCACTTGTTGCTGCTGCATTTGCTTGTGCGCCGTCCACAGCGAATCGGCAGGTTGCAGAAATTGCAGGGGAGTTCTCATCACTTTTTGTGCTAGAGTTTGCTCGAAATTTAGTTCGAGAAACTGTGCTTGCACGATGTCGTATTCGGTAAGAATTCCGAGGGGTTGATGAAAGGAATACTGAAAAATGGAGGTATAGTCATCTTTTGGCTTCTCCATTGTTAATTCTTTGTTTTTTGTAATGACTACGCAACTGACTTGATGCTCTGACATCAGCTCGGTTATGCTCAATAGCGAGCTGTTGTGGGGCGCTGTAATTGGCGTAGTCATCAATTCTGCTACCCGCCGCAATTTAAGAATGTTTGAAGGCTGCAATACTTGGCGAATTCTTTCCCGCGTCAGCACTCCTACCAAGTGGCTTAATTGATTGACGATCGGCAAATAGCGAATTTTGTGCTGGCGAAATAAGGATAAAGCGCCGAACACGTCTTGGTCATCGGATTCTGTGAGGGAAACCGACACGGGGGACATCACTTCGGAAATTGGTATTTTGTGCAGGGCTAATTTTTGCTGAGTGTCTATTTTGCCAGAAGCGATCAGCCTTACTAGGTCGGCTGGTGTTAATATGCCGATGAGTAGCCCGCGGCTGGGATTTTCGGATAAGTTCCCTGTGGTAATAGTTTGCTGGTTCTGCACGACGAGGACGCAGCGAGCTCGTACCTTGTCGGGCGGGGACGTTTCGCCCATCGCCCCACGGTCTGAGGGTAAAGGTGTTTTGACTCTTGGACAACTGTTTTGCAACTGACTCATCAGGGCGATCGCCACTGCTAAGGAAGTGTCTGGCCCGGCAGTTAGGGGGTAGCGGTCGATCGCTTGTTCTAAAGCTGAGGAGTAAAAAGGCGGGTGGTAAAAGGGCATAGTTGATTGCAGGTTGTCAGAGGGCGGCTAACGCGATCGGGCCTGTGATTTGGGGAATTTGAGAAACACCTCGCCTGTGCTTCGGGTTCACATAATAGACTTTCTAATTTATTATTTCCATTAATCTGAGCTTCAGATTAATCGTCTCATTAATGGGCAATCTCAGTCGATCGCAAATCCTTGGACGGTTTTTACTGCTTAGTTTTATACTCAGACTGATTTATAATCAAAATAACCAGAATGTAAAGTTTTACTAAAAATTCACCCATAATGACAATTTTAAGCTTAGAGCAAATTGCAGCCAAGTTAGAAAGCGAAAATTCAGCCGATCGCATGGTGGCTTTGGCTAACTTGCGAAACGTACCGGCTGCTGAGGCTGTACCTTTGATTAAAAAGGTGTTGAATGACGAAAGTTTGCAAGTGCGATCGATGGCGGTGTTTGCTCTCGGGGTCAAACCGACAGCAGAGTGTTATCCCATTCTAGTCAAATTACTAGAAACTGACCCGGATTATGGGATTCGCGCTGATGCTGCGGGTGCTTTGGGCTATCTGGAAGATATCAGAGCTTTTGAGGCTTTGGTGCGGGCTTTTTATGAGGATACTGAATGGTTGGTGCGCTTCAGTGCTGCGGTTTCTCTGGGGAATCTCAAAGATCCGCGAGCTCGCGACGTGCTGCTGAAAGCTCTCGAATGCGAGCAAGTGGTGATTCAGCAGGCGGCGATTTCGGCTTTGGGGGAAATTAAGGATATTGGGGCGATCGATCGCATCCTCAACTTTGCTCAGTCAGAAGATTGGCTGATCCGCCAGAGGCTGGCTGAAGCTTTGGGCAATTTACCGAGTGTTAAAAGCGTTTCGGCTTTGAAATACTTAGAAAAAGATAGCAATTCTCAAGTATCTCAAGCGGCAACAATTTCTCTCGATCGCCTTTCCAAAGCAGAAGCGTGACATAAAACTTTTAGTATGTTGAAAAACCCGGTTTCTTCAAGAAACCGGGTTGCCCCTGATGGTAGGAATCTTAATAAAAATTATCGAGTCTTGACTAAAGCCAGAATATACGATCTAAGCTGCTGCGTGCAAATCGCAAGTTACAATAGTTGTTAATATCCTTTAACCAAAGCCAGCCATGAATCAAGCACCCAATCCTTTTAACTCAAATCCCTCCAATCCGCTAGACCCCTTGGAGCAACAACTTGACGAGCAAGGCGAAGAAATGCCGAGACAGTACCACCCAGCTACTAAAAAAACTCTGCAAAAAGTCTTTATCATCCTGGTAGTTGTTGGGGCAATTGTTGGGGGAATTCTATCTATAGGGGTGATTTCGCTGATGCAAAAAGCCGGACTCACTGATGTGCCGGCGCGGGTACAGACTCCGAAGTAATATCGACTCGGAAGGATTTCTCGATGCTGAATGCACTGATTTTCTGGGATGAAACTTGAGAAACTATGATGTTTTGTATGGATGTTTTCAAAATAATTGATGCTTAAAAATTCTACGACTGCACCCGATCGCATTCCACAGCCCCCAATTGAGCAAAAACTGGTCTCCGCTGGCTTTCACGCTCTTTCTGACCCCCTGCGGATTCAGATTCTGGAGTTGCTGCGGGAACAGGAGTTGTGCGTTTGCGATTTGTGCGATCGGCTTGGAGTCCCTCAGTCTAAACTCTCTTTCCACCTCAAAACCCTAAAAGAAGCTGGTTTAGTCCGCAGTCGCCAAGAAAGTCGCTGGGTCTACTACAGGCTCAATTTAGCTCAGTTTGTCGCCCTGGAACAGTACCTCGCCGAGTATCGCCGTTTCAGTCAGATGCTGCCGGCGCGCCCTTGTGCTGATGCATGTTGACTCATCAACATTTCTTAATGAGTAATATCATCTCCGGTAAAGTAACTGCTATTGGTTTGATCGTTCGGACTTCAGTCCTCAGAAAGAAGGACTAAAGTCCTCACTACGAACCAAGAGACTTGACGCATCAAATATTTTTGATATGATGGATTGAAACCAATAAGTTGATAGCGATGGGTGCAACAGCAAAGAAGTTAGCTTTTGGCGAAAATCGAGATTGCAGGCGAGAAGCACTCGCGGAATGCCTCGGCACGTTTATTCTAGTTTTTGCAGGCACTGGCGCTGTGATGGTTAACAAAATTAGCGGTGGTTCTGTAACTCATTTAGGCATTAGTTTTGTATTTGGTGCAGTTGTAGCCGCGATGATTTATGCGATCGGGCATATCAGCGGTGCGCACTTTAACCCAGCCGTAACATTAGGATTTTGGGCGAGTGGGTTTTTTCCAAAATACAAAGTTTTGCCTTACATTTTGGCGCAGTGTGCGGGGGCAATTGCAGCTTCCACGCTGCTGCTAATTACTTTAGGAAAAGTGGCAAATCTCGGTGCAACTATTCCTCTTAATGGCAACTGGTTGCAGTCTCTAATTTTAGAAACTGTTCTGACTTTTATCCTGATGTTTGTGATTCTGGGTTCGGGACTTGACAGACGCGCCCACATCGGTTTTGCCGGGATAGCAATTGGCTTAACTGTAGGGTTAGAAGCTGCATTTATGGGGCCGATTACCGGAGCGAGCATGAATCCAGCGCGATCGCTCGGCCCGGCTTTAATTGGTGGCATTTGGGAACACCATTGGGTGTACTGGGTTGCTCCGATTTGGGGCGCGCAGTTAGCAGTCGCTGTTTACCGACAATTATCTAACGGATTTCGGGATTTCAATTAAAAATAGCATGGTAAAGTTTACGCACAAACCGAGAATTTTGTTTTTATACGGCTCTTTGCGAGAGCGTTCTTACAGCCGTTTATTGGCGGAAGAATCGGCTCGGATTATTCTAGATTTTGGTGCAGAAATTAGATTTTTCAACCCTCTGGAATTGCCGATTTATGGCAGTGTTCCCGATACGCATCCGAAGGTTCAAGAACTGCGGGAATTGAGTTTGTGGTCGGAGGGTCAAGTCTGGTCTAGTCCAGAAATGCACGGCAATATTACGGGGATTCTGAAAAATCAAATTGACTGGATTCCTTTAACTATTGGGGCCGTCAGACCAACTCAAGGCCGAACTTTGGCGGTGATGCAAGTCAGTGGCGGTTCGCAGTCTTTTAATGCTGTTAATACTTTGAGGATTTTGGGCCGCTGGATGCGGATGTTTACGATTCCGAATCAGTCTTCGGTTGCTAAGGCTTATCAGGAATTTAATGATGATGGGACGATGAAGGATTCGCCTTTTCGCGATCGGGCGATCGACGTAATGGAGGAATTGTACAAGTTTACCTTGCTGTTGCGCGAGGAAGTTGACTATTTGACCGATCGGCATAGCGAACGCAAGGAAACAGCGGCTAAGGAGGCGATCGCACTAGCAAATCGCGCCCTTGAAGTTAATTAAGGCGATTGAAACATCGGGCGATTGAATCACCCGGCGATTGAAATCGCGGCTACAAAAACAAAACCCGCCTGCGCGGGTTGAAGAATCAAGGATTTCTGTTCAGTCCACGGAGGTGGACTTCGGTTGTGTAGCCGCGGTTTCTAACCGCCGGGGCCCTAACAACTAACAACTAACAACTAACAATCAACAAAAACCATGAAAAAAGTAATGTTTGTTTGCAAAAGAAACTCCTGCAGATCGCAAATGGCAGAAGGATTCGCTAAAACCATCGGAAAAGACAAGATTGCCGTCACCAGTTCCGGTTTAGAATCAAGCAGAGTTCATCCGACAGCAATTCAAGTCATGTCAGAAATCGGCATTGATATCACCGATCAAACATCTAACCCATTAAGCGAATTCAATGCCGAAGATTACGACGCAGTAATTTCTCTGTGCGGCTGCGGCGTAAATTTACCCGAAGCGTGGGTATTGCGAGAAGTGTTTGAAGATTGGCAACTCGACGATCCAGACGGACAACCAATCGAAACTTTTCACCGCGTGCGAGATGAAATTAAAGCACGAGTTGAAAAATTAGTTGACTCTCTCAAACCAGATTAATCAGGACTTACGCAACAGTTCGCGATCGCACACACTCTATCTGTAGGGTGCGCACTGCGCACCTTACCC
>JAJAYT010000080.1 GCA_026786085.1 Microcoleus sp. CAN_BIN18
ACTTTTTCCTTCACTCAGATATCTAATTGCGGATAATCTTTGCCGGATATATGACTGCTGATTCTGATAATATAGTCGCTGCCACTGCTGTCTATCTAGGCTAACTAATCGCAATTTTTGGCTCAAATTCATAGATTTATTTCTCTCTACTCAACCATTCTACCTTATTCTATACTCTTCGAGCGGGAAGGGAGTAGGTGTGTATTATCAAAGAAATTCCCAGATTTTTTTGCGAAATCTGTCTGAGTCAGATAAGCAAAAGTTTTTGGAGCAACTCAAGTCAAGTTATCGCAACATCATTTTAAATTATTTTGCCGAAGATACTGCGGTCAACAATCAAATAGATGAATTTGTGAATTTAGCTTTTTTTGCTGATGTTCCCGTAACTCAAGTTGTAGAAATTCACATGGCATTGATGGACGAATTTGCCAAACAGCTAAAATTAGAAGGGCGCAGCGAGGAAATATTGCTCGATTACCGCTTGACTCTGATTGACGCGATAGCTCATCTGTGCGAGATGTACAGACGATCGATTCCGAAAGAACCCCTACGGTAGAAGGAAGAAGGAAGAAGGAAGAAGGAAGAAGGAAGAGGGAAGAAGGAAGAAGGAAGAAGGAAGAAGGAAGAAGGAAGAAGGAAGAGGGAAAAATTTAACCAACTAGAAAGGAGAAGACTGAACGCAGGGCGATCGTGACGCTCAAATTATTATAAAATAACAAAGAACAGTGGATTAAAGACAAATAACAACTATGATTTGACAGCTAATACTCAATATTTAAAAAAGTTCATGAGTCCTCTAAAAAAAACCTACGTTCTGAAGCTGTACGTTGCGGGGAATACTCCCAACTCAGTGCGAGCTTTGAAAACCCTAAAAGACATCCTAGAACAAGAATTTCAAGGAGTCTACGCCCTGAAAGTCATAGACGTACTCAAAAATCCTCAGCTAGCAGAAGAGGACAAAATTTTGGCAACTCCGACGCTGGCGAAAATCCTGCCACCACCAGTCCGAAAAATTATTGGCGATTTGTCCGATCGCGAAAAAGTTCTGATAGGATTAGATTTACTCTATGAAGAACTTCGCGAAGAAGACCTGAATTCATAAGATCATCAGCAGTCATTAGTTATTCAGCACAAAGCAAAACTAAAAGCTGGGTACAAAGACTCATGGGCGGCAGTTAATGAGTGATAACTAAAAGAATACTGAGAGTTGACAAAAATCGATATGAATGAAATTATTCAAACAGTGCAACCAGAACGATTTGTAACGACAGGTGTTGAAAAGATTCGTACGATGATTGAGGGTTTCGATGACATCAGTCATGGCGGAATGCCGATTGGCAGAACCACCCTAGTCAGTGGCACATCAGGAACTGGAAAAACTTTATTCGCCGTACAATTTATCTATAACGGAATTACCCATTTTGACGAACCGGGAGTTCTCGTAACTTTTGAAGAATCTCCCGCAGATATTATTGAAAATGCTTGCAGTTTCGGTTGGGATTTGGCAAAATTCATCGACGAAGGTAAGCTATTTATTTTAGACGCTTCCCCCGATCCCGAAGGTCAGGATATCGTGGGAAATTTTGATTTATCCGCCTTAATCGAGCGAATTCAGTACGCCATTCGCAAGTACAAAGCCAAGCGCGTTTCTATAGATTCGGTGACAGCCGTATTTCAGCAGTACGAAGCTGCATCTGTGGTGCGCCGAGAAATCTTTCGCTTAGTGGCGCGCCTCAAACAAGTAGGCGCAACTACAGTTATGACTACCGAACGAGTCGAAGAATACGGCCCGGTGGCGCGGTTTGGAGTGGAAGAATTTGTATCAGATAATGTGGTAATTGTTCGCAACGTCTTGGAAGGGGAACGCCGCCGCCGCACCATCGAAATTTTGAAGTTGCGCGGTACAACTCACATGAAAGGCGAATATCCTTTTACTATGACGAATGACGGCATTAATATTTTCCCCTTGGGGGCGATGCGATTAACTCAAAAGTCTTCTAACGTGCGGGTTTCTTCGGGCGATAAAACTCTCGACGAGATGTGCGGCGGTGGTTTCTTTAAAGACTCGATTATTTTGGCTACGGGTGCGACGGGAACCGGCAAAACACTGTTGGTGAGTAAATTTTTGCAGAATGCTTGTATGAACGGCAATCGAGCACTGCTTTTTGCCTATGAAGAGTCGCGAGCTCAGTTGTTCCGCAATGCTTATTCTTGGGGCATTGATTTTGAGGAAATGGAACAAAAAGGATTGCTGAAACTGCTGTGCGCTTACCCGGAATCTGCGGGTTTGGAAGACCATTTGCAGATGATTAAATCAGAAATTGCTGAGTTCAAACCTTCTCGAATTGCCATAGACTCGCTTTCGGCTTTAGCTAGAGGTGTCAGCAATAATGCTTTCCGGCAATTTGTGATCGCGGTTACAGGCTTTGCGAAGCAGGAAGAAATCACTGGCTTTTTTACGAATACCAGCGACCAGTTTATGGGTTCTAATTCGATTACAGACTCCCATATTTCTACGATTACTGACACGATTATCATGCTTCAGTATGTAGAGATTCGAGGGGAAATGTCGCGGGCACTTAATGTGTTTAAGATGCGCGGTTCGTGGCACGATAAAGGGATTCGGGAATACACAATTACTGAAAACGGCCCGCAAATTAGAGATTCGTTCCGTGGTTACGAACGGATTATCAGCGGTTCTCCGACTCGGATTACAGTTAATGAGAAGAGTGAGTTATCGCGGATTCTCCAGGGCGTGCAAAGTCAAAACGATGACAATATTTAAGAGTCAGCCGTCTGTTTTGTAGCATCCCATTTTTGCAAATATATCCGTAGGGGCGAAGCATTCCGGCAATACGCCTCTTATTATAACTGATAATTTATCTGCGGTATTGCTGCGCCCTCTTCCTCCAAAATTCAGTCCCTACAATCAGGACACAGCAGTGCTGTGTCCCTACAATTGATCGCCCACAGTAGGGAAACGGCACTGCCGTGTCCTCTATATCATTCCGGCGCAGCCGGAATTGATATTAGACTGAAATCCTCGATCGATATAGCAGAGAAGCAGAGATTAACAAGCCCGTGATGGGATTTGAACCCATGACTTCCTCCTTACCAAGGAGGTACTCTACCACTGAGTTACACGGGCATAAAAAATTAAAAGTTAATAATTAAAAGCTTTAATTATTGACTTTTAACTTTTTATTAAATTAAGGTGGGCCGAGCTAGATTTGAACTAGCGTAGGCGTAGCCAGCGGATTTACAGTCCGCCCCCATTAACCGCTCGGGCATCGACCCATTTCCTTCACAGTTATAAATCCTAGCACCTAACTCTTTGTTTGCAACAATACATCAGAAATTTTAATCAAATGTACTGAATACATAAGTTGAATGTGGAAATTGGGCGAAGCGAAGCGGAGGGATGGGGCATGGGGCATGGGGCAAACAGGGAATTTTCCCTAATGACAACAGTCAACAGTCAACAATCAACTGATTAATTCGCCGGTTTCTTGCAGAGAGTGCAGGCGGCGGTAAATACCTTGTTGGCTTAAGAGTTCTTCGTGGCTGCCAACTTCGACGATTTTACCGCCGTCGAGTACGACGATCGCATCGGCTTCGCGAATTGTACTTAGTCTGTGGGCGATAATTATGGTGGTGCGTGTACCCAAAATATTCTGCATGGCTACCTGGATCGATCGCTCCGACTCATAATCCAAACTAGAAGTAGCTTCGTCAAAGATTAACACGTCCGGCTCCACCAACAGCGCCCTAGCAATTCCCAACCGCTGCCGCTGACCGCCGGACAAGCGCATTCCCCGCTCCCCAACAACGGTATAGTAACCTTGAGGCAACAAATTCACAAAATCATCTACTTTGGCGATGCGGCAAGCTTCCTCAACTTGCTCAAAAGTTGCTTTCGGGTTTCCGTATTTCAAATTGTCCAGCAAGGTACCGTTAAAAACGTCAACTTCTTGATGGACAATGGCTAAACGTTTGCGGTAGCCAGTCACGTCTAAGCTGGAAATGTCCTCGCCGTCGATCAAAATGCGGCCGGAGTTGGGCTCGAAATAGCGAAACAGCAGTTTAACTAAGGTTGATTTCCCGGAACCCGATCGCCCGACTAATGCTACTGTTTGACAGGGATGAATCAATAAATTGACATCCTGCAAAACAGGCTTTTCGCGATCGTACCCAAATGTCAGTCCGCAAAACTCAATTTTCCCACTAAATCTATAAGGCGAGGCGGATACAGCATTTTCTGTGGCTAAATTCACCGCATCTACACCGTCGGGTAACTGCATAAACTCGTGGAAGCGGATCATGGAAGAATAGCGACGGGCAAAGACTTCGGCGATAATGCTAATCGGACGCAGTTGAGAATATGCCATGCTGGCCAGGGTGTAAACTGTCACAAAATATCCCAGAGACATCTTGCCTGCAACGGTTTCTGCTAGGCTAAAACCGAGAACTGAAAATAGGCAAAACTGCACGATCGTCTGTTGGTATGTTCCCAGGATGACGTATCCTTTGTGAATCCGGTTAATTACAACTTTTAATTCGCGATCGAGTCTGGTTGTTTGCCTTTTGAGTTCCTCTGTTTCCGTGGCAAAAGCTTTGACTGTTTTGATATTGGTGATAATTTCGGAGTTGCGGCTTTCGGTATCTTCGATGTATTCATCCAGAATTTCTTCGCGCGCAGTCACCGATTGGAGACTTTTGAGGGTGAAACTGAGGATAAATAGGAAGGAAACTAAAATTAATAAGCCGATGCGCCATTCTATGAGCCAGATTACTGTGAATACGCCGATTAAGCGGACGACTTCGGGGATGAATTGACCGGCAATTTCGGGGTATGTCCAAGTGTGGTTGGCGATGCCTTTGGCGATGCGGCTGGAAATTCGTCCGGCGTTGTTTTCGTCGTAGAATTCTAGGGGTAATGTCAGGATTTTACTAATCGCACTTCTCATTTGATCGCGCCTTGCACTTAATGGTAGCGCCCAGTGGAACCAATTCCCCACCCAAGGCTGTATCGGTGCTTTGGCGACTGTTACCAGAAAAATCAAGCCTAGCAAGACGGATAGTGATAATATTTTGTTGGGTAACTGCGGGGTAAGTGAGGCGATCGCTCCTACCAATTTTTGCGTTACTGTATCTGTAGGTTGACCGGACAATACGTTTAATATTTGTCCGATCGCGTAGGGTACAGCTAAATCGGCGAGTTCAAACAGGCTGGATGCACCGATGCTGAAAACCGACAATTTTGAGTAGCGGCTGTAGTATTTGAGAATGTCCCGAAAGCTTGCCATAATTTTTTTTGCGATACAACCCTTGTAAACACTTGAGTCTGATAACTGCGCGCTGGGGCGCAATTCAAATACAAGTGTACTACAAAAGAAGACCGGGCGGCTAGCAACCGCGTCTATACAGACAAAACCCGCCGAGAGCGGGTTGAAGACTAAACGGTGAAAATTACCTTGTCTTATTAAGGGAGCGGAGGCGGACGAAGGTTTGTGTAGTCGCGAATTCTATTAGCCGTCTTAACTAAAATTGTAGGCTGATTGCAGCGCCCACCAGATGAGAAAGCCGATGCCGCCACCAATGACGATCGCCGAAATGATAATCGCGATCGGGCTGTCAGCTCCTTTGAATTTCATGATTCCGCGATTTAAGTCTGACATAGCAGTATCCTTCCACAATTGCAGCTTGATTGTAACTGTGTATTGGGCGGTTGACGGTCAAATACGGTGCAATTACTGATTTTGTTAACAATCTGGCTGCTGCAATTTCAGACGCAGAATGGTTTTGGGCAGCTGTTACAGGCTTTCTGAAAAAAACTTATAAAAAAGACTTGACAAATTCGGAGAATTAAGACAGTATGGTTAAGACCGCAGAAATGCGGGTGTGGCTCAGTGGTAGAGCGTCACCTTGCCAAGGTGAATGTCGCGCGTTCGAATCGCGTCACCCGCTTTAAAAAATCAAGAAAGTCGGAAGGTACACCAAGAAAGCCTTGTGTGTACTTTTTCTGCACATTCTTTATCTACTCCTAATGGTGGTTTACAAGACCGAAGTTAGTGGTAAACTTGAGTGCAGAACTTGTAAGTCAAAATTGCCGATCGGGCGATCGCTCATAACACGTAGTTGAAAGCCTCGATCGGGCAGAATTGACAAGTTTTATCCGAGTGGATAAGTTAACGATTATTTTTGTAAAAACGCTTTTTTTATCCGATCGCCCGTGCCATCCCAAAAAGCTCCAAAGATTGACTTAAATGATGAGTACCCCTGCCCTTGCCGGCGCCGGGGGCGTCTCGTACCCATAACGCTGACAGAAGCCTTTGGCTGCAACCGCTGTCAGCAAATATTTGTATTGGACGAAAGCGGACACGTCATCGAGCAACTATCAACGAATTATCCTTACAAACAGGCTTGGCGCTGGACTGGTAATCAGTGGGACAGAGCACATCCGGGTTTGAAGACTCACTACTTACCGCTAGCCCTGGGGATGATTTTGGTGCCGTTAGTGATTTGGTTGCCCCTGGCGTTGCACTCGCCGGGCCCGAATGTTATTCTGTGGGCAATGGTCGCCGTGTTGCTAGCAATGCTGCCGGCGCTGATGGTATGGCTAGCTTACAGGCGTTAGTTAGATGATAATAGAAGATTTTAGCCATTCATCAGATGGGGCAAATGTCGCCCGCCGCGCCAATCTTGCTTCTTTGGAGTTGGCGGCGACAAAAAGCGCCGATCGCGCTGCTGGTTTGCAAGCAATGGCGCAGGCGCTGAAACGTCGGCAAAATGACATTTTAGAAGCAAATACTCTGGATCTAGAAGCTAGTCGCGATATGGCGATTCCTGAGTTGATTGTGGAGTGGCTGAAGCTGACACCGGAACGGATTAAGACAACTGTCCAAATTCTGGAACGGTTGGGGGAAATGCCAGATCCGATCGGCAGGGTGATCAATGCTTCTTATCAGGTCGATCGCTGTCAGGTATACTGTCAATCGCTGCCGTTGGGGGCGATCGCGCTAATTTACGAGGCGTTTCCCGAGTTCGGGGCGATAGCGGCCGGTTTGTGTCTCAAAACCGCTAACAGTTTGATTCTCAAAGGCGGTAGCGAAAGCTGGCAAACTAATGCTGTAATTGGAGAAGCTTTGATGTCGGCGATCGATGATGTCGGTTTACCGTCAGGATGTTTGCAGGTATTGCCGCCCGATCGGGGCGCTTCGATCCGGGATTTGGTGACTCAAGACCAATATCTGAATTTAATTATTCCCTACGGTAGACCGAGTTTGGTGCAGCAGGTGGTAAGGCTGTGCACTGCGCCGGTGTTGCGATCGGCAATGGGCAATTGCTACCTTTATTGGTCGCCGACTGGTAGTTTGGAAATGGCAAGGTGGATGATTTTGGACAGCCATCAAAGTGTGCCAGATCCGGTAAATGCGATCGAGAAAGTGCTGATCGATCGCAATCAAAAGCCTTCTTCTTTAGTCAGGCTGTGGAACAGTTTAAAAGAAAAAGGCTTTCAAATTAGCGGAGACGCGGATCTCGTCGCAGATTTCCCAGAGTTGAAGCTAGCGGAACCCTACGAGTGGACTCAACCTTATTTAAACAAAACCATCGCGTTTAAAGTTGTTGATAGTCTGGAAATTGCGATCGGCTGGATCAACCGTTACAGCAGTGGCCACGCTGACTGCATCGCCACTGAATCTTACCTAGAAAGTCGCCAATTTGCTTTGGATGTCAACAGCGCTTCTACGTTTATTAATGCCTCCCCTCGGTTTTGGCGCTATCAAAATCGGGGAGATGCGATATTTTTGGGAATGTCCAACCAAAAAGGCTATCGCCGGGGATTGATCGGGCTAGATACGTTGACGACAATTAAAGAAATTGTCCAGGGTAACGGACTATTTTAATCTTATAGGTTATTTAGGATTGGTTATTGGAATATTAAACCAAAGTCAAAAGTGGGATAGTATTATCGATGCGTAAGCCTTTATATGCCTTTAATAGTTGTTTCCAAATTTCTATTTATGGGATACAATAATATCTTGGTACAACAATCAGGCAGCTTTGATCTAAAGCAATTTGGTCGCCAGCTCCCGGAACGACACCGTGGACACAGATAAAATTTCCGCGTCCTGACAATAAGCCCGCGATTCATTTGTGGGTCAATCTAAAATCGGTACTGGATCTAATTAACTTTAGAAAGTTATTAACTCACAGGAAAATACTCTTAGCGATAATATGAAATCCGAAAAATCACTCAATACTCTAGACAATACGGCAACGCCGACTTTAGGCGAAGAAACGCTAATTCACCTCTCGGTATACGCTAAGAAATTGCGCCCACTCCTGCCATCAGAAGCCTTTAAACCAGATTCTAGTAAGTTGGTTATACTGTTCATTAATATGGTTATTTTGCTACTGGGTTGGGGAATTGCCGATCGTCTAGATCAGTGGCCCATCTATCTTCTATGGCTTTATTTACCTTTAGCTTTAATTATGGGTAATAGTATCGTAACTATGGGATTTTTCGCCCATGATTTCATGCACGGTAGCGTCAATAAAAAGTCTCGTATGACTTATCATATAATTAGTTTTCTAGGGTTTGCAATGATGTTTATGCCTTCAACTCAGTGGAAATATGTTCATAACATTGTACATCACAGTCAAACAAATTATCTAGAAGATCCGGATCGCAATTACCTTTACCAGCAGCCGAATAGTTGGGGAAAATGGATTCATAATTTCTTTGCGCCAGCGGTTGATAATCCATCTTGGTTATTAATAGTAGGACTTCCAGCATCGTGGTTATTTCATCAATTTTCCCACCTCTCGTCGATCCTATTGTTTAATAATAAAATTGTGGATTATGTGCCCGCTGCATTCACAGTCAGTCAGAAAGATAGATTGAAAATTGCTCTTGAGTTGTTTGCGGTTTTATGCCTGCATTTTAGCATTTTATTCTATTTAGAGTTTCATCCGCTAAAAATCGTTCTTGGGTACTTGCTACCCTTAGCAATCGGTCATACAGTTGCAATGTTTTATATCTACACAAATCATCTGATTTGTCGGATGACGAGTGTTAATGACCCGCTGATCAATAGTCTCTCGCTACGGGTTCCTAAAATTGTTGATTTGTTGCATTTTAATTTTTCCTATCACACAGAGCATCATATTTTCCCTAGTCTTAACTCAGACTATTACCCTCTGGTTCAAGAGTTGATACAAATTCATTATCCTGGCCGGATGAATTTATTGAGTGCTGGTGAAGCTTGGCGGTTGCTGATGGAAACTCCCCGGAATTATAAAGATGAAGTCACCTTAACTGATTATTTAGGGAAAACTTCGGTAAATTGCCCTCTTGATAATTCTGCTGTAACACCTTTGCCATAGCTAAATACACCCGTTACGCTCACAAGTTCCCCCCAGACTACAGCTAGAAACCGACGCTAACGACCAATTTGACCTGACGGGGTTATTATCCCGTCAGGCTTACAATTCTACATACAAAATATTCCCACTGGTAGATTCAGAAAGATAATACTATTAATTTGTATTAGTAACCGCGATCTTATGGTGCAAGAGTTATTAAAAATTCACGATCCCGATCGCCTGAATTTAATCAATGCTGGCCAAGCTTGGCGGTTACTGATGGAAACCCCCAGACATTACAAAGATGAAGTCACCTTCACTGATTCATTAGGAGAAATGTCCGTAAATTGCAGTATTCTGGAAGAATACAAAGACTGATTTAGCCATGTTTTAATAAGTAAGGTGCGCCCGCGCACCCTACGCCTGGTAAGCAGTAAGGATCGAAAACTTAATAACTTAAGCACCTCCAACAGTCCTTTCTCCTGTAAGTTTCGAGATAAAAGTCGGCTATTCCTCGCCTATCTACGTTACCAGGCTTTTCCTGTAACAAGCAATATCATTTCCGTTTGATTAAGAATTCTATCATTTTAAGTTTTGTAGGGGCGGGTTAGCTTAAATACTTGATAAGTATCGACAAATTATATAAACCCGCCCCGCCCCTACTACAATTCCGATGTTATCCGATTTGATATAATTAGCCGGACATGACATCAAAGCCTGTCCGGGAATCTTAGCGATTAGACATGAACCATTAAATATTGGCCATTACCATTGTATTCACCATCGCAACTGGCGAAATTAGCCACAAACCAAATTAAGTAAAACCGCCAGATGCGGCGGAATTTCCCATAGTCGATGCCGTAGTCTAAATCTTTGACTGTTTCCTGAGAATCGTCAAAGTTTTTCAGCCAGTTAGCAATAGTTGTGGAGTAATTGTATCCGTTGAGATACCATGTCTTTATGGTTTTGAGGTCTTTGTTGTGGCTGGGAATGGCATCGTATTTCCAGTAACGACCGTGGGGAAAAACGTATTTGTGGGTGAAAACGCTGGACATATTGTTGGGGATGCGAACTGTGATGATATGAATCAAAAGGCGGCCGTTATCTTTGAGGAAAGAGGCGAGCTTTTGGAAAGCTTTGGTTAAATTGCCTACATGACAAAAAACTCCGATCGAGAGAATTTTGTCAAATTTGGTCTCGAATTGGGCGTCGTTCAAATCGCCTTCAAATAGGGTAAATCGACCTGAACTGAGGTAGCTGTCGGGGTCTTGCATCTTCTGACGCATATATTCGCATTGGTGCTGGCTGAGGTTAATGCCAGTAAACTGGACATTGGGGAATTTGGAAAGTATGTAATTGGGAACGCAGCCCCAACCGCAGCCAAAGTCTAAAATGCGATCGCCATCCTGAATGTCTAGCTTTTCAATCACATCATCAATCATCTGGATTTGGGATTGTTCGAGGTTGGCGGCTCCTTTTTCCCACAATCCCATGCTGTATTTAGGATAAATGAGTTTGCTGTCGCCTAACATGGGATTCAGCATGGCTTGAGGTAAGTCGTACTGAATTTTCATTAAATCCCGTGGGCTTTCGGCGGTGTGTTCTGTTTCTTTTAGTACCCATTCGTAGGGTGCGAGGAGGGAGGGAAAATACTTAAAGAAGACGGGCATACAGGTATCAAAAAGCGATCGCAATACAGAATCTGGTACTTCCAAGCCGTTAATATAAGACTCTGCTACTGCCATTTGCACCGCGTTAACTGTACTGACTGCGAGGCGGGTTGCTCCGTAGGCGATCGGACTTTTGAGATGGATATTTCCTACGAGCGGGATGTGCTTTTCGATGTTTTGTAGGGCTGTTGATGAACTCATGGTTATACGGGTTTTAAAGATGCTGCTATTCTATCTCACGAAAATTGGCTGGTTGTTAGAGAGCCAAAAAGCTCAAACTATTACTAATCAAGGTTTTCACAGCAAAATCCTGCAAAATTATCAAAATATCTGGCGGTTGAAGGCGATTCGATAACGGATTCATAGGGTTTTCAGCCATTATAAATTTATTAAGAATTATGTCAGTCGATTTGAGATTTGAGATTTGAGATTTGAGCTTGATTCCACAGTATTTAGTGGGGCTTGAATTGGGGTGTTTTCAGGGTGCGATCGCCAATTTACGGCTGAGTCATTTGGGCGGTTGGGCTGACGAGACGAGAAGCAAATGCCGATCGCCATTTATACTGAATGAATCAGGCAATGCCGAAAAGACGCCGAGAAACCGGGTTTGCATACAAGTTCGCTGCAATAACAGATGTCCGCGAGATTCCTCACTAATTAGCTAGAAACGCCACATATGCCACAGATTCACTATCTGCCGGACGATCGCACGATCGAGATAGACGACGACGATATAATTCTGGAAGCTTCCCTGCGTGCGGGAATTCCCCACACCCACGCCTGCGGCGGTAGCGCCCGGTGTTCGACTTGTCGCGTCTTGATTGTCGAAGGTTTGGAATTTTGCTCGCCCCGCAATTCGCCGGAAGAGGAGCTCGCCAAAAAACTGCGTTTAGAGCCGGAAATTAGGCTGGCGTGTCAGACACAGATTGCTGGCGGGAAGGTGATTTTGCGGAGATTGGCGATCGATTCTGAAGACTTAGAATCATTTAACGACCAAATGACCGGAAAGTCAATTTCTCCTCCGATCGGGCACGAGAAAAAAATTGCGATTTTGTTTGCCGATATTCGAGGGTTTACGGCGTTTGCAGAATCACTGTTACCCTACGATGTAATTTATATTTTAAATCGCTATTTCCAAAAAATGGGTTATGCAATCAACCGCAACGGTGGGATGATTAATAATTATATGGGTGACGGTTTTATGGCGCTGTTTGGGTTAGAAAACTCAGAGAAGGCGGCCGAACAAGCAGTCAGGGCTGGAGTAGAGATGCTGGAGGAATTGGAGAAACTCAATCCCTATTTTGAGACTTTATACCGTCACCGGTTGCGGATTGGGATTGGGATTCACTGCGGTTTGGTGGTTGTGGGGAATTTGGGGGCCGAGCAAAATCAGTCGGTTACGGCGATCGGCGATGCGGTGAATTTGGCCAGCCGGATTGAAGCTGCTAACAAGCAAGTAGGAACAAGCTTGTTGATTTCCGAGGAGACTTATGAGGAAATCAAGGATTTGGCGATCGTCAACCAGCGCGTATTAGTTAAAATTCCGGGTAAGAGCGGCGAATATCCGCTTTACGAAGTTGTCGGAATACCGCCGCTACCGATCCAAATCGAGGATATTTCCGAGGTCGAGAAAAGTTCAATTTTGCAGGGTTTTGTCAAAAAGTTGATTGGTTTATTTGCTCAGGTGCGGAATTGGATTCGGACAATATTTAGATCGTGAAACTTAGATTGAGCTGAGCATATAATTATTGTTATAATTCAATACGGTTTACTTAAGACGATCCAGGCGGTAAAAAACTATGAAAAATAGATACTGCGATTGCTTCGTTCCTCGCAATGACAATCTTAAGTGAACCGTATTGTGTTACAATTAAGTTGCATAGTTGTCATAAACCTATGAATGAGGATCAGCTTGCAGAAATTAAGCAGATTGCCAGAAGATATAGAAACTTTCAATGTGTTCCCTGTTCCCAAGCCATCCAAAGTTACTTGACTAGAGAGGGCATTCAGGGTAAGCTAATAAAAATTAGCACACAAACTGACCGACTGCCATTTTCAATTATCACTAATCCAGCGGGGAGCGATCGCCAAATAGCCACCAATGGTTTTCATCAAGGTGCGGTTGTTGAAATAACCACAGAGTTAGGAACACTTGAAACAGTTTTTGATAACCTTTATCCTGATGGAATTCCTAAATATGATTGGCTCAATAGTTTTGGCGGGCCTCTTGTTGAAGATTTTAATGGCAACTTTGCGATAACTGAAACCAAGTTTTAATAACTCAAGACATTTTCAATAAATGATTCAACGGGATAGATAGTTTGTATGGATAATCTCTCCGAGCTTCTCAAAAAAATAAAGAATAAACCTTCAGTCTATTTGGGTAAGGCGTCAATTATTTGTCTTCAGGCTTTTTTGTCAGGATATAATGTGGCACAGTACCAGCTTGGCGTATCTCTAAAAAAAGAAAACGCTCTAGATGGCTTTCAAGAATGGATACAGAAAAAATTTAATATTGATTCATCTCAATCATGGGCGAATATAATTCTCTTTTTTTCTCAGGATGAGAAGGATGCTCTTAATAGTTTTTTTGAACTATTTGAAGAGTTTTGTCACACTAAGGCGGGCGAATCGGGGAAGGTGCGCACTGCTCACCCTACAAGGATTTGAGATAAATTCATAACCGCAGACATCCGCGTTCATCCGCGTGCATCTGCGGCTAAAGAAATCCCCAAATCCTAAGCCATCACCATCCCCCCATCCACATTAAAAACCTGCCCTGTAATATAAGCAGCCGCCGCATCCGCCGCCAAAAACTTCACCATCCCCGCAACTTCCTCAACTTCCCCGTATCTACCCAGGGGAATATACTTCAAAATCTCGTCAGATTTGACATCCTTAGTCATATCTGTAGTAATAAAACCCGGTGCAACCGCATTTACAGTTATGCCACGACTAGACAATTCCTTCGCCACAGTTTTTGTAAATCCGATTACCCCAGCTTTCGCCGCACTGTAATTAGCTTGTCCGGGATTGCCCATTTGTCCGGCCACCGAAGCAATATTAATAACTCGGCCGCTGCGCTGCTTGAGCATGATTTTGCTGGCAGCTTTTGTACACAAAAATACGCCAGTTAAATTCAAATCAATCACAGCTTGCCAATCTTCCAACTTCATCCGCAGCAGCAAAGTATCGCGAGTAATGCCCGCATTGTTCACCAAAATATCAATCCGCCCCCATTTTTCCATGACATTACTGATGAGTAAATCTACTTGATCAGTTTTCGAGACATCTGCTGCAAGGGCTATAGCTTCGCCACCAGCGGCGACTATTTCTGCTACCACTTCATCAGCAGCAGCACTGGAACTCGCATAGTTGACGGCGACTTTAGCGCCTTCTGTGGCGAATGCTAAAGCAACGGCTCGACCAATTCCCCGCGATGCACCGGTCACGACAGCAACTTTACCCTGCAATCTCTGAAATGTTTCTGGCAATAATTCCATAATTGTATCCTTGTAATCTACGCTCAGAATTTTGCACTAAAATCGAGCCAGAACCAAAAAAATTATTTTGTCTTATGGCAGTTCAAAAACAGTTCAGCAGTTTTGAGGAGTTGCTATCGAGCTCCGATTTGCCCGTGTTGGTAGATTTTTACGCTACTTGGTGCGGGCCTTGTCAAATGATGGTACCGATTTTGGAGCAAGTCAGCAGCCAAACGAAGGACAGGCTGATGGTTGTCAAAATTGACACGGATAAGTACGAACAGTTGGCTTCGCAGTATCAGATTAATGCTTTACCGACTTTGGTGTTGTTCAAAAATGGCGCTGAGGTCGATCGCATTGAGGGAGTATTGCAACCGGCGCAGTTGATCTCACGACTGCAACCTCACTTGTAACAACCGCCGATTATCTCACAGGGGGGGGTGCGTCAGTCAATATCTGAGAGATTGTGGACAAAATATCGTAGCTGACGCACCCTACTTTTGAAAACTTACTACAAACCTTCAAGAAGGACTAAAGTCCTTACTACAAACCTTCAAGAAGGACTAAAGTCCTTACTACAAACCTTCAAGAAGGACTAAATTCCTTACTACAAACCTTCAAGAAGGACTAAATTCCTTACTACAAACCTTCAAGAAGGACTAAAGTCCTTACTACAAACCTTACCAATTTCCAATTGTTAACTTCGCCGAATATTGAAACAGCACCAATCTTGGCGCTTCCACAGAGTAGCGACAATCCAGCCGTGCTGTTCGAGAGTGTCTGCAATTGGTTTGGCTTGTTCGAGCAAAATGCCGCTGAGTATGGCCCAAGTCGTGGGTTTGCTAATTGAAGTGAATTGCGGGATTAAATCGATGATTACTTCTGCTAAAATGTTACACATGAAACCGTCGATCGGCTCCTTTACCATTTCTTTGAGCTGATCGATACTTCCGAGCTCTGAAACCAACTGCTGCGGGTTAATGCGGTTGAGTTGTCTGTTGCTAATGGTCGATCGCACTGCCAAAGGATCTGTATCCAAAGCATAAACTTTTGTGGCACCCAACAACACTGCGCCGATCGACAAAATACCCGATCCGCAGCCAATATCGGCAAGTACATATTTTTTGTCGTCAAAACCGAGACGCATTTCCAGCGACTCCAGACACAGTTGAGTCGTAGCATGAGCACCTGTACCGAAAGCGACACCGGGATCTAAACGCAAAATGAGGCGATCGGTATCAGTCGGTGGCGGCAACCAAGCCGGATTAATTAAAAAGCGATCGCCCACTTCTTGAGGCTGCCAATGCTGCTTCCAAGTGGTGCCCCAGTCCTCCTCTTCAATCAAATCCCACTGCATCGCAGGTAGGGGCAAACCCGCACACAGAGCATCTTGGCGCAGCCACAACGACAGGGCAGCCAAATCCAGCAATCCTGCCTGTTCTTCGGGCAAATAAGCCGACATTAGGCAGGAATTGCTTTTGAGTTCAGTAGCACTTCCCTGACAGTTAAACCGTTCCAGACGCCAAAAGATGATATCTTCCAGCGCTGGATCGCAAATAATTCTAATTTCCCACCAGCTATGTGCCATAACAATTTTAGATTTTAGATTTTAGATTTTAGATTTTAGATTGGCGCGCGGGGGAACCGTCGGCTGGGAAATGGGAGTGAAGAATGAGGATTGACTAATCGAAAAATTCCCAGTTGTCTTGCCAATTATCCATGACTAATTACCCATTACCAATTATCAGTCCTTGCATCCAAAATCTAAAACCTAAAATCCCTCAAAGATTTACCGTGTAAGCGTCCCGAATCCCTGGAACTTTGATTGTTTCCGCCAAAATTCCCTCTGGTAAGGGGTCATCAACGATTTTAGATTTTAGCCTGGGAGAGGGCGGGCTCAGTCCCCCAATGCAAAATCTAAAACCTAAAATCCCTCAAAGATTTACCGTGTAAGCGTCCCGAATCCCTGGAACTTTGATAATTTCAGCCAAAATTCCCTCTGGTAAAGGGTCATCTAGGCTCAGAACCATTACGGCATCACCGCGCACGATTTTACGACCTACTTGCATACTGGCAATATTGACATTAAAACTGCCCAACTGGGAACCAATTCTGCCAATAATTCCCGGCATATCGCGGTGCAAGGTAAATAACATATGGTGAGTGGTGGCAACGTTGACTGGGAAATCGTCAACGCTGGTAATCCGAATTTCGTTGTCGCCAAGCACAGCACCGGTGACGGTGTGTTCGCCGAGGGTTCCCTTGGCATTGAGGCGCAGGGAGCCTGTGTAGTCGCGAATGGAAGCATCTCGGGTTTCAACGACGCGAATTCCACGTTCTTTGGCTTCGATGCTGGCGTTGACGTAGTTAACACGCTCTCGCAAGGCTTGGGAAAGTAGGCCTTTGAGAGAGGCGACGACTACGGGCTGGCTTTGGTTGGTTGCCAATTCGCCTTGGAGTTGGACGTTGAGGTAATCGACTCGGCCTCCGGCTAGTTGGCTGACGAGGTTGCCGAGGGTTTCGGCTAGTTGGAGGTAGGGGTTGAGTTTTTCGATTGAGTCTGGATAAATTCCTGGTATGTTAACAGCCGATCGCGCGGGCAATCCTAACAGTACATCACGAATTTGTTCGGCAACGTCGATCGCCACATTCACCTGAGCTTCGGCGGTGGATGCTCCTAAGTGAGGTGTCAGCACAATGTTTTGGCCGACAGTCAGTAGAGGGGAATCGGCTTGCAGCGGTTCGTTTTCGTAAACGTCGATCGCAGCGCCGGCAATCTTCCCTTCTTTTATGGCTTCTGCTAGGGCTGCTTCATCGATGATGCCACCTCTGGCGCAGTTAATGATGCGGGCCGTGGGCTTCATCTTCGACAGCACCTCAGCGTTGATTAGGTGCAGGGTTTCGGGGGTTTTGGGGATGTGCAAGGTGATGTAATCGGATTCGCGCATCAGCAATTCGAGTTCTACTAAGCGACAGCCCAACTGTTCGGCTCTTTCGGCAGAAATGAATGGATCGTAGGCTAGGAGTTTCATGCCCATTGCTTTGGCTGCGGCTGCGAAGTGGGAACCGATTTTGCCTAAGCCGACGATACCGAGGGTTTTTTTGTAAACTTCTACGCCGATGAAGCGATTGCGTTCCCATTTACCACTTTTGACGGATGCGTTGGCTTCTGGGATGTGTCGCGACATAGAGAGCATCATGGCGATCGCGTGTTCGGCGGCGGCGATCGTGTTACCTTCGGGGGAATTGACGACTACAATTCCTTTGCGGGTGGCGGCGGGTACATCTACGTTGTCTACGCCGACTCCGGCGCGGCCGATGATTTTGAGTAAGTTGCCGGCTTCAATAATTTCTTTGGTAACTTGGGTGCCAGAACGGATCATTAAAGCGTCGTAATCTGGAATAATTCGTACCAGTTCTGCTGCTGACAAACCTGTGTTGACATCAACTTGAGCGACTTGGGAGAGGATATCAATTCCGGCTTGGTCGATCGGATCGGATACTAGAACTTTAGGCATAGTAAGCAATTGAGTGGAATCAGTAAAAATAGAGTTGAGCATTGGCGAGCTCAAAGTTGAGACTTAAACCTGGAGCAGTATCTAACAGCTCAGCTTAAGCTGGTCTTTGTGCAGTTTGAATTGTATCTGCATTTGGTCAATTTCAGTCGTTTTTGCGGGAAATATTTTAGGTTTACGGTCGATCGGGCTCTCGAACTGTCTGAAAATCCCCGAACTGCTTATCTAGTAAGTCTTTTCGAGTTATAATTTGGTTTAGGTATCTCAGCCGAACTATCAGGAATTGCTTTTCATGAATTATCTTATTGCCGTACTGCCCGATCGAATGCAAGCCGAAGCTGCTTATTGTGCTCTGGAAAAAGAAGGCTTACCGATGAAACAGGTAAGTATTTTGGGCCGTGGCTACAAAACTGCTGATGAATTTGGGTTGATTGACCCGAATCAGCAAGCGAAGAAACAAGCTAAAATGATGGCTATTTGGCTGATCCCTTTTGGGTTTATTGCTGGCGTTACTTTCAGTCTGATGACTGAGTTAAGGACTTTTGCCTGGGCGGGGGAATATGGCGATCATGCGATCGGTGGTGTATTGGGTGCGATCGCCGCTGCGATGGGTAGCGTGTTTGTCGGAGGCGCTGGCGGTATGGCTTTTGGTAGCGGTGATGCTTTGCCATATCGTAATCGTTTGAATGCTGGTAAATTTTTGATTGCGGTTAAGGGTTCTGATGATTTGACGGGGAAAGCTGCGAATATTTTGCAGCGGTTTGAACCGGAAAATATTCAAGGTTATACAGAGACATAGTTATTTGTTGACTGTTAACGGTTGACTGTTAACTGTTATCTGTTGGTTCTAAGAACGAATAACAAATAACGAGTAACAAATAACGAATAACAAATAACGAGTAACAAATAACGAGTAACAAATAACGAGTAACAAATAACGAATATGGAATCACAAACTATCGCCCTACATTCTCCCCTAGAATTAACTCTCGAATTAACTGATGAGCAGTTTTTTCAGTTGTGTCAAAACAACCGGGATTTAAGATTTGAACGTACTGCTAATGGAGAATTGATTATCATGTCACCTACGGGTAGCGAGACTGGTAGACGGAATTCAGGTCTAAACTTTCAACTTACAGTTTGGAGTATTCAAAGCAATTTAGGAGTTGTTTTCGACTCTTCCAGTGGATTTAAACTGCCCGACGGTTCAGATATTTCTCCCGATTCTGCTTGGGTGCGACGTGACAGATGGGATGCCTTAACTGCTGAACAAAAAGAGAAATTTGCGCCAATTTGTCCTGATTTTGTAGTGGAATTGCGCTCGGCTAGTGATTCATTAGAAAAATTGCGGGCTAAAATGAAAGTGTACATCAAAAATGGAGCAAAGTTGGGATGGTTGCTCGATCGCAAAAATAGACAAGTTGAAATCTCCCGCCCCGATAGAGATGTGGAAATTATATATTCCCCTGCAACTCTGTCAGGTGAAGATGTACTGCCGGGTTTTGTTTTGGATTTAAGTGATATTTTGTAGGTTGATTTAATTATTATGGCAAGTTTGCAAAGAGAAGAACTGTTAAAAGGGATTGAAAATCGCGAATGCGTGGCGCGAGTGATAGATTGCGCCGAACAAGCTATCAAAACTTGGGAAGTTACTCTGACTGATTTTATGTCGCCTCCTGAATTGGCGGATGCTAAGGTTGTGTTTAAGCGTTTGAGTGATGTGGAGTTAGTGGCTTGGGGCGGCTATCCACAAGGGGAAAGACAGAGAATTGCGATCGCCCGATCGGAAATCCCGATCGACTCTGCTAGTGTTGACATGGCTGCAATCGAAATTGCTGGCAATTTCTTGTTCGATACAGCTTCTCATCGCGACTTTTTGGGGGCGATGTTGGGTACCGGAATTGTCCGCGAGAAAACGGGTGATGTGATTGTGTTGGGCGAACGCGGCGCGCAAGCCATTGTCATACCTGAGATGGTAGAGTATTTGGAGATGAGTTTGCAACAAGTGCGATCGGTTCCAGTAAAAACTCGGCGCATTGAGTTGAGCGAACTCAAAATTAGAGAACCCAAAAAGAAAGAAATGACCACCGTTGAAGCATCGATGAGATTGGATGCTGTTGCTTCGGCCGGATTTGCCATGTCTCGCAGCAAAATGGTTGAATTTATTGACAGAGGCGATGTGAGAGTTAACTGGAAAGACATCACCCAATCTAGTTATCACGTTAAATCTGGAGATTTGATCGCTGTTAGCGGTAAGGGAAGATTGGAAATTGGGGAAGTTATGGTGACAAAAAAAGAACGCTATCGAGTGCAGTTAACTCGATATTTGTAATTTTGGCCGCCGCGCCCAAGTTCAAAGAAACCGGGTTTTTTACGAAATTTAAGGCGACAACGAATTATTTCGTAAAAACCCGGTTTCTCCCCACCCACACTAACTCAAGAAACCGGGTTTTTACGAGATTTAGGGTGACAAGAATTATTTCACTAACTCAAGAAACCGGGTTTTTACGAGATTTAAGGTAACAAGAATTATTTCGAGAAAAACCCGGTTTCTGGCCGCCGCGCCCAAGTTCAAAGAAACCGGGTTTTTTACGAGATTTAAGGCTACAACCAATTATTTCGAGAAAAACCCGGTTTCTCGCCACTCTACCCTTTACCCATAAATACCTTTGCTATCGAATTCACCAAAAGTTCTCGCGGCATAAATCGGGGCATATTTACGATTATGGGATTCGGGAATCCGCCCGTCACGACGTTAGACTGATTTTTCTCTAAAGCTTTGAGTGCATCTCGCACTACTTCATCGGCGGGGACGAGTTTTTGCCCGCTGCTAGATGCCAAACCTTCGGGAAATTCGGCTGCTTTAAAAAAGTCCGATTCTGTAGGGCCCGGACAAACTGCTAAAACGCGAACTCCTAAATCTTTGTTTTCTGCCCAAAGTGCCTCGCTGAAACTGAGTACAAAGGCTTTACTTGCGGCATAAATTGATAAGTACGGCATCGGTTGAAAGCCTGCAATAGAACCAATATTGATGATACTTCCGGATTTTCTCTCCCGCATTCCCGACAAAAATAAGTGCGACAGCTCTACTAATGCTACAATATTTAGTTGCAGCATTTCTACTTGTTTGGCCAGCGGGCGATCGGCAAAAGCACCGTAATCGCCAAAACCCGCATTGTTCACCAACAAATCAACCGTCCAACCTTTTTGAACAACCGCATCAAATACAGCATTTGTGGCTCCTGGCGCGGTCAAATCTTGAACGATAATTTCGACTAAAATATTGAATTCCTGTTGCAGTTGAGCAGCTAGCTGCTGCAATTTGGCTTCGGAACGAGCTACCAAGATTAGATTGTGCTGGCGTTTAGCTAATTCGGCGGCAAAGGCTGCACCAATTCCGCCAGAAGCACCGGTGATTAAAGCAGTTGGCATGAACTTAAATTCGGATGTTTGATGTGGTCTTTATATATTTTAACAATTATCTCGGCGAACAACCTGTAGAATAATTAAAAGGGAATAGGTGAGTTTTATGGTGCGTCTTACCGATCGAGCTTTTGACATTTTGCGGGCCGAAGTTGACAAATGTGCGACGGCTGATGGTGTAGCTGGTAATGTGTACCGGAGTATGGTAATCAAGCGGTTGGAGAAGTTGCGATCGCAAAACGGCACTTTCGCCTCAATAGACGAAATCCCCGATACCTTCAAAGACGAATTTCCCAACTTCAGCGAAGAAGCTCTCAAAGCTGCCGTCAAAGCCAACCGCGCGCCCGGATTGTTCGATAAAATCATCTTGGGTGGCAGTTTGCTGGGTGGCGCAGCGGGGATAATTTGGCTGATTAACCTGCCTTCCCCGATGATTCGCTGGCCCGTGGCGAAGACAATGCCGGTATTGTTGATGCCGAGTTTTATTAGTATGGATTATAATTACCGACAGGCGATCGCCCTTGTGGAACAATCCGATCAACTGATCAATAAAGCTACGGCTGCGGCAGATTTTGACTTAGGCGAAATTAAATCAAAACAAGCTCAAAAACACCTCAATGCTTTGCCGGTTTGGTTCCTCGGTTACTATCCAAAAACTTATTGCTCTTTTGCTGGCTGCCGTTGGCGCTTTACTGTGGATGAATTTCAAGCAGCCCGCAAAAATGTCGGGCGGATGGATGCTCAGATTTTCCAACAAAAAAATGCTTTTACTCAGCTAAGTCAAGTTGAACAAAGTCTCGTCAGCGCCAAACAAGAGTATCAGCAAGCAAAAAATGCCGCTGATAGACAAAAAGCTAGCATAAATTGGCAAAGTGCGATCGACCAACTAAATCAAATTCCCGCCGAAACACTAGCCGGAGAAACTGCTAAGAAAAAACTCCAAGCAGCAGAGAGAGACTTTCAAGCAATGGGCGGCGTCGCCACCGGTTCCGTACGTGCGGACAACTTAATCGAAGCAGCAAAAGAATTTGCACTTTCAGCGGCTGTAGCATCCCAAAAACCACCGCATCCCGCCGCCCAGTGGGAACAAATAGCAGGATTGTGGGAAGAAGGAATTAACCGACTGAAAATGGTTCCTGTGGATAATCCGGGCTATCTTAATGCTCAAACAAAACTCGCTGAATATCAAAAAAATTTAGGGATTGCTCAAATTAGGCTGCAAGCAGAAACCGACTCGGCAAAAGCTTTTCAAGAAGCTAAAAGCTTGTTAGCTAGTTTGCAAAACAATCTAAATTCTAACAGTCAAAATCCCGGTTATGCCGTCAGCCAATTGCAGCAAATTATCAACCAGTTAGAATCAGTAAAACCGGGAACAACTGTTTATCCCGAATCCCAAAAATGGCTGCAATCGGCTCGAAAAAAACAGCAAGAATGGCAAAAGAATTAAATAGTATTCGGTTTGTAGTGAGGACTTTAGTCCTTCTTGATGCGGACTAAAGTCCGCACTACGAACCCAACCGCCAAATTTCCCTTCATCCGCCCAGCACTTGATCCCTTCAATATAGCAAATGTGGCTGGGATATTCTTCTTGAGAATCCACTAAGAGCGCCTGAAAACCTCCATCCATTGAGACATTGAAAAACTCCAGTTGTCGTCCTCGATCATCACAGGCTTTGCTGCGGCAAGTCGAACAGACTAAACGGGGATACCTTTCCCAATACAGGGATGGAATTGAACAAATAGGGCATGGGTGAAGTTGTCGATAGCTCATAGCAAGATGCAATTAAAAAATATATCGATTACCAAGTCGGATCAACATACAAATTAATTGTGACTTCCTTTTTCCCTGAAGGTACGCCGGAAATACAAGCACAAATTGTATCCCCACCGTCAATTTCTACTTCGCAAGCGTGACAAGAACCCATCAGACAGCCTGTAGGAATAGAAACCCCTGCACGTTTGGCTACATCGAGCAAAAGCTCTCCTGCTTCAGCTTCAACTGTCACATTATCAGGTAAAAAAACAATCTTTGTCATTCAATTTTAACTCCCGATATAATACAATACGGTTCATTTAAGACAGATCCCCCCTAACCCCCCTTAAAAAGGGGAGTAGGGGGTGGGACAAGAAAGCTCTTAAAGTCCCCCTTCTTAAGGGGGATTTAGGGGGATCTCCGGGGCATAAATAGTGTTAAGTGAACTGTATTGCGATATAATACCATTTTCACAAAATTTAGCTATACAACAAGTGTTCGGTTTGTTTGCCAGAGCCATGTTTTTTAGGTGCGTCGCTGTGAGATTTTTGGTACTTAGTTAGGTATTTTTCATGGCGACGCACCCTACGACTTCCTTCTTCCTTCTTCCTTCTTCCTTCTTCCTTCTTCCTTCTTTCTAACCTAAAATATGCTTGATATCTAAATGCTTTTCCACTGTATCTGATAAACTTTCTAACAGAGCTTCTCGATGTTCCCGGTAATTGGGAATACCTGTAGGTAAGGCGCGGAGTCCTCGCTGTTGGCGCAAGTGATTTAACCAAGCTCGCCGCCAAGCTCCATTATCAAAAACGCCGTGCAGATATGTGCCCCAAATTGATTGAGAAGTGTTGACCATTCCTAAACTCGGATCGTCAAATAGCGGTTGAGTCAAATCTGACTCCAGCATTTGCGTTCTTCCTTGGTGAATTTCGTAACCGGAAACTGGTAAACCCGGTTGAGGATAGTTAGATGTTACGATCCGTTGGCGGGCAATTTTGTGCGGTGCGATCGCAGTTTTCAAAGGTAGCAATCCCAATCCTTCAAATTCTCCCTGCTCTCCTTCAAGCCCTTCTTTATCGGTGATACTTTTTCCCAGCATCTGAAAGCCACCGCAAACTCCCATGACAGTACCGCCTGCTATTAAGTAATTTTGAATCGCTTTTGCCATACCTGTTTGTCGCAGCACGTGCAAATCGGCAATTGTAGTTTTAGAACCAGGTAAAATCACGGCGTCTGGATGGCCTAACTCGTCTCTGGGGCTGACATATTTGACTGTGACGGTGGTTTCCGATTCCAGGGGGTCAAAGTCGGTAAAATTGGAAATTCGGGGCAGGCGGATGACGGAAATGTTTAGGTCGGTTTGAGAATTGGGAGAACGCCGATCGAGCAAATCGAGAGAATCTTCGGAAGGAAACACTTCGTCTATCCAAGGAATCACCCCAACTACGGGGATTCCCGTCCTTTCTTCTAGCCAAGTCAGCCCCGGATCTAAGATCGATTTTTGTCCTCGGAACTTATTAATGATGAATCCTTTAATTAAAGCGCGTTCGTCTGGATCGAGCAATTCCAAAGTGCCGATGATATGAGCAAAAGCGCCGCCGCGATCGATATCAACTACTAGCAAAGTTCGAGCATTTAAATGTTTGGCTACTCGCATATTTGTCAAATCGCGGTGTTTAAGATTGATCTCAGCAGGGCTACCTGCTCCCTCACAAACAACCATGTCAAATTCTTGCCGTAGAAATTCTAACGATTCCCGAATAGCTTGCCAGCCGATATCAAAATACTGCTCGTAATATTGAGATGCTCGCACATTTGCGACGGCTCTGCCTTTGATAATCAATTGAGATGTCATGTCTCCTTGCGGCTTGAGCAAAATCGGATTCATTTCTACCCAAGGCGCGACGCCCGCCGCCCAAGCTTGGACTGCTTGAGCGTAGCCAATCTCTCCGCCGGCGGCTGTGACATAGGAATTCAGAGCCATATTCTGACCTTTGAACGGAGTTACCCGCCAGCCGCGTCGAGAAAAGATGCGACATAATGCTGAAACCAGTAAAGATTTTCCTGCGTGAGAGGTTGTTCCCACGACCATAATTGCTTTCATAATATTTAGGGTAGAAGGTAGAGCACAAAAGAGATGGCAGTTCGGTAACGGATTATCTAACGGATTTAACGGATGGAAGATGGTAGTTCGGCAACTGATTATCTAACGGATTTAACGGATGGAAGATGGCAGTTCGGCAAAGGATTATCTAACGGATTTAACGGATGGAAGATGCCAGTTCGGCAACGGATTATTTAACGGATTTAACGGATAGAAGATGCCAGTTCGGCAACGGATTATTTAACGGATTTAACGGATGGAGAAGAAGAAGGTAGAAACCAGAATTACGAAAATTCTGGTTTCTACTTTTTGCTTTTTGTCTCAAGATGAGGGTTGAGCTTTGTCGGATATATTATCGGAATTGGATTCATCGGCCCGTTGAGCAGCTTCTACTAACTCTGAAGTTGGGGGATTTGGGCGAATTAATTCCGGTTTTTCTTCCGTTTCAGATGGTTTTTGATCTGTGGATTCGATCGACATAACTGTTACTGAAACCGTTTCTACCACGCTCAACTCGGGTTGTTCCGATGCTTCCATTTCCACAGAGGCTACTGAAACGATTTCTACTACAGTCATTTCTAGAGATACAGCAGGGGCTTGTGCTTCTGGTTCACTAGGCGCAGTCGGCGGTGTCTGGGTTTCAGTGGACGATCGATCTTCGATCGAACTTTCTTCTATTTTGGCAGAACTTGCGGTTTCTGCCGCCATCAACTCGGCCATTGCTTCTACATCGGTGGGAAACGAGACTCCTTGGCTGGTTTCGGCTGTCACTTCGGCGGCGGCTTCGGCTAATTCTGTTTCGAGAATGGAGTCGATATCCGGTGCGGGAATTGCCGTTATTTTAGGTTCAGGGGCGATCGAATCTCTCGTCACTTTCGGTGTTGGCGTCTGGGGAGTTCCATCAGACTTGTTCTTACCCGTACCCAGTCCCAACATACCGCCGAGACTATTTTTGAGATTGCTGAACAGACTTCCGAAACCTGCGGATTTTTTATCGACTTTGGCAGGAGTTGAGCTTGCCTCTGGGACTGCTGTTGCTTCCACCGTTGGGGCTGCCGTTGGTGTCGCCGTTGGATCAGCAGGCTGGGTAGCCCTCGCTCTCCACATTTCGTCAAAATCATCATCATCATCAGTCTGCTGTTTCACCTCTGGCTGAGCCTCTACTGGCTCCACAGTTGCTCCGGCGGCAATTTCTGAAAAGTCTAGAGGTAGAGGGAGAGGAGTGAAGCTGCTGGCTAATTCTGCTGTTGATTCTGAAGTCTTAGCATCAGGAGTTTCGACGGAAAATACTGGTATTTCAGATATTGCAGGTGCGCTATTGTCGGGAATTTTTGAGTCAGGGACGATCGAACTTTCGGCAATAATTTCAGGAATCGCCGGCTGTTGTTCTACTTTCACCTCGCCCTCGGTAACAGGTGATGAAACAACATCAGCTTTCGGTTTGGGCGATCGAACAAACTTCGGTTTTTTCGTAGCCGGTTCTTTTTTCTTACCAAACAAGCCTGCAAACGGCAAGCCCGCCACCAAATTCGCTGGCCCAGGAATCGGCGTTTGCTGAGCAACGGGCGCCACCAACCTGCGCAAAGTTAGAGTTTCCCAGGCAAAGGAGCCCAACATAGCCACCCCCGCCATCTGACCCAGCAGGAGAGCACCAGTAATTCGCCCCGCACAGGCCCATAAAATTAACGCATAAAAAAGTCCTACCCCGCTCCAGGTAAAATCACTTTTGCGGTGAACTTCTGGAAAAAAGAAGGCCGCCATGTAAATACTGAAGCTGCCTAAACCGACCGCCAACGCCAGAATGTATGCAAGCATCTTGTCGGTACCTCCGCTGTGTCAAATAAACTTCTACGCGCTAATTCTACCTTTGAGAGAGACTCAACGGCTTCTTTCTCAAGGATAATTCTCAATTTGCAACGACGAAGCAGAGGGAAAATTTTTGGGATCACCCCATTTTTGTAAATATATCCGTAGGGGTGAGGCATTCCGGCAGTGAGTCTCTGCTGATAACTAATAAATTATCTGCCGGAATGCTTCACCCCTCCAAAATTGGGATGCACCCAAATTTTCCCCCCTCACCCTTTGACCCCCTCACCCTCTGACCCTATCCTGAGTCGTGATATTGGTCACTTAACTGCGCTTGTACGATCGCACATACCGTAGAGGATGTTCTGTATGTTGTAGGTGTCAGAAAAATTATGCCCTAGGGCGTATCTATTGGAGACAGTACCATGTTGGAAAAACTGTTGTTAGCGGCGGCCTTAACCTTATCGGTTCACGTATTTGCCGGAGTCAGCACTTCCCCGAAATTACCGAAAACTTTGGTATTGCGATCGATCGACCGTCCGACTCAAACCGTGAAACTTCCCCTCATTCCAGTACCTCTGGACTTCAAGTCGAACGTCGAATCCTGATCGTACCCGGTGGATAGTACGTTTAAGTGCGATCGAACCAGAGGCAGAGTTGGTCTATAATATTTTTTGAGAGCTGTTCTCTTTTCTATTTAACCTTAAAACACTTTGGCAATCCTGAGTAAAGGATCAAAATAAATATATACTTTCCAGATAAAGCTCAAAGCTAATCAGGACATTGACTATTAAATCAAAGAGAGTGAAAATGGGACTTAGCGATATTCTATTGAATGAAAATAACAGAGATAATTTTGTTGACGACTGTGTGAAGTTGATAGACAAACAAGTTGCTTCAGCGCCGGGATTGGGTGGTCTTGCTCTGAAAGCTGCCTACTCTACTGTCAAGGGGATACGATCGGACTATTGCGCCCAAGTCGTCGATCAACTTCTGCCCCAAATCTCGATCGCACTCGATCCGATGTGGACTGAAGCAGTAAACAATGGCAACCCCGTCGAATATCTAACCCAAAGAAAAGCTCAAGTAGCAGATGAATTGCTCCAAATCAGCGACAAAAAAGCCGAAAACAGCACAAGAGCAATAGTTAAAGGCGCTTATGCCAAACTCCGCCCCTCCGCTAAGACTTATGTGGAAAAGGGAGTGCCGGATTTAGCCGAAATTATTAATAAACATCATAGTGCGGGTTAATATAGCCGAGTCTCAGAAAGATGAGGTACGCTTCCGGCATAGGGCATAGGGCATAGGGCATAGGGCATAGGGCATACC
>JAJAYT010000081.1 GCA_026786085.1 Microcoleus sp. CAN_BIN18
AAGTAAGGTTAATTCGATCGCCAAACAGCAAAAACCGCAATTTGACTGCGGATTTGAACTGAATGATTTTGGACTTCCAGAGGAAGAATCCGCAGCAACAACAGACAATTCTGAAATAGCAATTATCAACAGCCGTCAAAATCCCGAAAATTGCCAAATCCCTCAGCAAATTCTCACCTTCGCCGGCTACCCTTTAATAGTCGAAGCACGGCTGGTGGGAGTCATGGTAATTATCAGCCACCAGCCGCTGACAGCACCCTTTCAGGAAACTTTAGCGTCGGTTGCCGATATCATCGCTTTAGGCATCGAACGCAAGCGCGCAGAAGCTGAATTGAAATCAGCTAAAGCGTTCCTCAATTCTGTAGTAGAAAATCTGCCTGTGGGAGTTTTTGCTAAAGATGCTTCTTCGCTGAAATTTGTGCTATGGAATAAGGCGGGGGAAACGATCGCAGGTGTGACATCTCAAGAGGCGATCGGCAAAAATGACTATGATATTTACTCCAAAGAACAAGCTGATGTTTTTACCGCTCAAGACAGGGAAATATTGACCGCTCCTCACAACCAATCTACTGTTAAAGACATCGCCGAAGAGCCGATCCAAACTCGCCACAAAGGTATGAGAATTCTGCACACCCGCAAAGTGCCAATTCTCGACGCTCAGGGCCATCCTCAGTACGTTTTGGGGATTACTGAAGATATTACCGAACGCAGGCAGGTAGACGAAAGCGTGCGCCTCTACGACCAAATTGTCGAGAATATGCAAATTGGTTTGTATGTCTACCATTTGGAAAATATAGACGATGATAGTACGTTAAGGGCGATCGCCTCGAATCCAGCAGCTACGCGGTTTACCGGGTTAGAAATGGCCGACGTTTTGGGCATGACAATTGACGAGATTTTTCCCGATTGGCGATCGAAAAATATTCCCCAAGCCTTTGCTTCAGTAATTCGCAGCCAAAAAGCCCTAGAAGTTGAAGATATTGACTGTGACGAATCCGGCAAAATAACTCGCGCTTTTTCTATTAAAGCTTTTCCCTTACCTAACAACTCCGTCGGCGTTGCTTTTGAAAACATTACCAAGCGCAAGTGCCTGGAAGTAGAATTGCAAGTAGCTTTGGTACAAACCGAAAGTTCCGAACAACTGCTGCGCACGGTAATTGACAAAACTAGCGACTGGATTTTTGCCAAAAATAAAGATTTTCGCTATATTTTGGCAAACAAGAGTTTAGCAAAAGCGATCGGCAAAACAGTCGAAGAAATTCTTGGCAAAACAGATGTAGAATTAGGCTTTTCAGAAGATCTCATATTTGGGAATTCCGCCAAAAATATCCGAGGATTTCGCAACGATGACTCTGCTGTACTTGCCGGAGAAATTATCCACAATCCCTGCGATGCGGCAACAGTTGCTGACGGTTCAGTACATATTTTAGATACCCAAAAACTTCCCCTGCGCGATGCTGAAGGCAATATATTTGCAGTGCTAGCTTTCACTCACGATATTACAGAACGGCATGAATCGGAAGCAGCTTTACGCAGGAGTGAAGCCAGATTTAGGTCTTTGGTAGCTAATATTCCCGGAGTGGTTTATCGCTGGCGGTGCGATTTTTCGACAAGTTTTATTAGCGAGGCTATTTACTTACTAGCGGGCTACCCTGCTGCGGATTTTGTTTCGCGTTTGGACAGGGGAGGACGGACTTTTGCTAGCATTATTTACGCGGAAGATTTGGCAAAAGTAGAAGCAACAATTCGGCAACGAATAGAAAAGAAACAGTCTTATAACTTGGAATACCGCTTGCTAGCAGCAGACGGCACGGTTAAATGGGTGTGGGATAAAGGTTCTCCAGTGTTCGACGCAGATGGGAGTGTTTCCTGTTTGGACGGGGTGATTTTGGATATTAGCGATCGCTACTACGCCCAAGAAGCGTTGCGCCAAAAAACTTCTGAGTTGGAAGCTGTTTTTCTGGCATTGCCAGATTTGTATTTCCGCGTCGATGCTGACGGCATTATTTTGGATTACTTGTCAGGAGATTCAGCGGATTTGTACATAAACTCCGACTATTTTCTTGGCAAACGAATGACAGATATATTGCCACCAACCGCCGCCAGTCAGATCGAGCAGGCTCTTCTTGAAGTTGCCGAAAACAGAACTCCAGTTAATCTAGAGTATTCGCTACCCCTGGAGTCAGGAGAAGAAACTTATGAAGCGAGATTGTTGCCTTTTAACTCGAATCAGGCGATCATTATCGCCCGCAATATTACCAAGCGCAAACAAGCCGAATCTGAATTAAAACATAAAAATCACGAGTTAGAGCAAACATTGAAACAATTAGGCAGAACTCAAGCTCAACTAATTCAAGCGGAAAAAATGTCGAGTTTGGGACAGCTAGTGGCGGGAATTGCTCACGAAATTAATAATCCTGTCAGTTTTATATACGGCAATATAATTTACGCTAGCGACTACGCCAAAAACTTACTGCAACTGTGCAGTTTATATCAAGAACATTACCCGGAACCTGTTTCTGCGATCGCGGAGTTGGCTGAGGAAATAGAAGTCGAATTTATGAAAGAGGATTTCCCGCACCTGCTGAAATCAATTGAAACTGGAGCCGATCGCATTCGCGAAATTGTTCTGTCTTTGCGCAACTTTTCTCGCCTGGAAGAATCAGCTCTTAAGCGTGTTGATATTCACGAAGGAATTGACAGCGCTCTGTTAATTTTGCAACACAAATTTAAAGAAAATGGCAGAAATCGCCAGATTGAAATAGTTAAAGAATATGGAAAACTGCCACCCGTACAGTGCTACGTCGGACAGTTGAATCAAGTGTTTATGAATATTTTAAATAATGCTATTGATGCTTTAGCTGATGTCAGAAATAGAAAGTTGGAATTGGCGAGTGCAACGGATGGGGAACGGCAAAATTTTCCGAGTTTACCTTTGGGTTGCGACGCATTGCCTTCGATTCGGATTCGCACGGAGGTTTTGGAAAACAATCGGATTGCGATCGCAATTTCGGATAACGGGCTGGGAATAGCAGAGTCTGTTAAATCTCGGATATTTGACCCGTTTTTCACTACTAAACCAGTCGGTAAAGGTACTGGTTTGGGACTGTCTATCTCTTATCAGATTGTGGTGGAAAGACACGGGGGCACGCTGCGCTGCATTTCCGCGCCTGGTGGGGGAACTGAATTTGCGATCGAGATTCCAATTCGGCAAAGGTAATACCATTTTAGATTTTATATTTTAGAATTGGTAATTGGTAATTGGTAATTGGGAATTGGTAATGGGGAATTGGGAATTGGTAGTTGTACGAGAAAAATGATAATCTAATTAAATGTTCTAAACGTCAAGAATATCAACATGGCATACAAAAGCATAAATACTTCTAGTGCAGTTGCAAAACCAATTAAAGATGATGATGATTCCTACGTTGACTATTTTTATGACAATCCGGGGGCGCTGCCGGGAACTCTCGACTTAGAACCGGATGCGCCGCCTCCAGAGATTGTATTAATTGACTATTGCGAGACAGCAGCTACTCGCTCGAAATTAGCAAATCCTCAAGAAGCTGCTGCGTATTTAGATACAGAATCTGTTTCTTGGGTTGATATGTTGGGATTGGGAAACAACGAAACTTGGCAACAAATGGGCGAAGTGTTTGATTTGCATCTTATGGCTCAAGAGGATGTGGTTAATGTACCACAGCGCCCTAAAGTTGTAGATTACGAAAATCACATTTTAATTATTGCTTGGATGGTGATGGTTAAGCCGAATTCAGATAATTTTCATAAAGAACAAGTAAGTTTTATTTTGGGCAAGCATTACCTGTTAACTGTTCAGGAAGAACCGGACTATGATTGTTTTGGCCCCGTGCGCGATCGCATTCGTAAAGGACAAGGAACTATTCGCAAGCACGGAGCAGATTATCTGGCTTATACTCTCCTAGATTCAATTATAGATGGATTTTTCCCAGTATTAGAAGTGTACGGAGAGCGCATTGAAGAATTAGAGGATGAAGTGGTGGTGCACCCAACTCGAAAAACTCTTGAAAAGATTTATAAAATCCGGCGAGAATTGCTGACGCTGCGCCGCGCTATTTGGCCGCAGCGGGATGCCATTAACACGTTAATTCGCGATAGCAGCGATTTGATTAGTCCAGAGGTGCGAGTTTACCTGCGCGACTGTTACGATCACACGGTGCAGGTGATGGATATGGTGGAAACTTACCGGGAACTGTCTTCGGGTTTGATGGATGTTTATTTGTCTTCGGTTGGCAATAAGATGAATGAAATTATGAAATTGCTGACGGTGATGTCGAGTATCTTTATTCCGTTGACTTTTGTGGTGGGAGTGTACGGGATGAATTTCAATACGGAGAAATCGCCTTTGAATATGCCGGAACTGAATTGGTATTTTGGCTATCCGCTTTGTTGGACGCTGATGCTAACGATCGCCTCTGGTTTAGTTTACTTCTTCTGGCGGCGCGGCTGGTTTGAAAATTCTTCTGTGAAAGATGACTGAGATATGGAATCAGATCAAGTGCGATCGCCCCACACGACATTTTTCGGGACACGGCGTTGATATGTCTGTGATGCCAGTTCAAAAAAAATGCAACTGTGGGACTTATGCGCGCTGACCTCAAAAACCCGGTTTCTACGAGATTTTGTGTTTAGTAATGAGAAATATAGGAAGAAACCGGGTTTCTAGCCCCTGGTTGCAGCCGTGTCATAAATCCTGGTATCATCAATCAAAAATCCTTAAGCTCCCAGATTCATCTGTGGAGTAAATCTAAAATCTAAATCTTGTACTGAGCGTAGTCGAAGTATCTAAAATCGCTCGATTCCTGTACAATAAATCTGGGTGTAAAGTAGGCGCAGGCGGTTGCGGATTAGCGAAAGCTTGTCTGAGGAAAGTCCGGGCTCCCGAAAAACCAAACTTGCTGGGTAACGCCCAGTGCGAGCGATCGTGAGGATAGTGCCACAGAAATATAC
>JAJAYT010000082.1 GCA_026786085.1 Microcoleus sp. CAN_BIN18
CGTCAGTACAGCTATGGCTACTTTACGCTGTTCAACAGGAAAATCCCACAATTTATTAGCCATGATTTTAATGGCTGCTGTATCGCCAGAACCGACATTATCGTTAGGGATTTTAACGCCCGCACTTCCCATGATTTTTACTAGCGCTTTCCAAGTATCCCGCCAATAATCAGCCTTGTCTGTCTCCTTGACTAACCGAAACTGTTCTCCCCAAAATCGCTCTAAACCATAAGCAACGGCAACACGCATTTTGTATGCTTGATTGAGAGCATCTTTTTTGTCGCGGTATTTAATCACTAAATCGTGAGCTTCTTGGTCTAATTTGTAAGATTCCCAAGCCATAATTATACCTCCTTTAAAGTTAAACAACAGTGACCGAAACCAATTGATTCTAGACCGCCGAGATAAATATCAGTGCTGTCAGCACCGCCAAAAGGTTGCCATTTCTCAGGGTTTTCTTGATTTTCTTTAATTGCGATCGGAAATACCAAGACACTGCCTTCTGGCAAAGCTTCTGTATTGAAAAATGCTCCTTTTTTTGCCTTCTTTTCCTCCTTATCTAAGGCAACTCGACTCTGACGGTACAGTGCCATATCATGAATCATGGCAATTTCATCATCCGCCACAACAACGGCTGGCAATTGCTCCCCTAAAGGAAACCAAGCAGACAAATCATCAGTTTTGTCAACCGTCAAAAAGCCAAAGTTAAAAAATAGCTTTGGTTTGCCATTTATGTCGAGAGCTTTTAAGGTTTGAGAACCTGTATAATTAGCTGGAATCTTTGCTGATTTGAGGGATTTACCATCTTTTAGTTTGACAGAATCTCCAGCAATTCGCTGATAGCGTTTCAGCAAACGAGGACAAGTTACCCAGACAATTGGTTGACCTGGACAAAATACTGGCAACCACAGCAGCGAAGCATATTCAAACTTAACTAGAGACTCAGTTGTACTGTCGGGCTTCCCTGTTTCTGCTTCCTTGCCGTACCACTTATTTGCATCAGCTTCTCCTCCCGTAGTGCGGCGAATTTCCGATCGCAATCTGCCCCGAATCGAACTACCGGGAATAATACCAGTTTGGGTAAACTGGTCGCGGAAAATTAAGTTTAAGTTTCCGCTTTCTTCACCAGCCGTTGCTCCCACATGAACAGGAGCAAGGGTTTCAATAATACCGTAAGCTTTTTTGTACATTATTCAACTCCTTGAATTTCAATGGGTAAACACAAACCGCATCCAACTTGTTTCAGGCTAAAACCTTCTTTGGGAAACCAATTTTCGGGAAAATCCCACCAAGTTTTATCTAAAGGTTCTCTGAGAAGATAGACAGTTCCAGGCGAAACTGCATAGCGTCCCCGTCCCATTTGTCCTTTCGCGCGGTAACGATAGGAAATCGGTTTATCTGTGAGCATCTCCGGTCGTGTTTTCGAGAAATCTTGATTTTTTGGTTAACGGTATGAAAATTTGTTAGACCCCCAAATTCCCGGCGTAATTAAAGCGAACGATCGCTGAATTGGTTGGCGCAGTAGTTTGGCGATCGGGCTATTTTCATCCAGTTCAATACTCTTGATTTCCACCAAATGATTTTCGCCACCAAAGCGATACCAACCGTCTGCTAAAGCATGAGTTGAAAGATAAACTAGACAAGATTCATCATCCATCTGTACGGCATTTTCCAGGAACAAACCATCTTCTGCTAAAGTGCAGCGCTCGTCATCTTTGGTTTTGGGATGCAAGATAGGAACGTATTTCCAAGGAGATTCAGCAGCGTCACCATTTTTCTTGATTATAGCAGGTCGATCTTTCCAAGAATTAACAGTTTGCCAGCGATAATCTGGGTCTATATCTGAAGACTCACGATGCCATTTTCCCGCTTCTCTTTTCCACTCATCCACTCCTTTTTTAGCGATAACTTTATGCCAGGGAATGGGTAAGTAAAAGTATTCAGGATCGTCGGATTTTGCCCAGAATGGCCCAGCGACAAACAAATCATCGCTAAGTTCTTTTGGAGAAACATAGGACTTAACTTTGTTGGCGCTGAAAAATAGACCGGAGAGAGTAGCTGCTTCTGGAGGAAATTTTGCCCCAGAACGTCCTACCAAATTTTCTGGCGATAAAAATGCGCCAGAACTACCGTACATAAATCCTAAAGGACTTATAGTGATGAGATATTTGAACATAGCTGCCATCCCACATTAATTAGGTCACTAATCCAGTAAATAATTTGCTTATATTCTTCTGAATTTTCGTAATCTCCGACGATGTGCTTCCAGTTTTTCTTTAAGTTCTCCTGGTCTTGAAAGTAAAGTTGAAATAGAGTTAAAGCTAATTCATCATCTGGTCTTTTTTCCTTGGGATTAAAGTTGATAGCATGACGATTTTTCAGATGAGCTAAATCCTTATAAACATGACTCCAGTTTGGCTTTTGATTCCAGGTTTTGCCGTCGCGGTCTTGGTATTGTTTGAGAATGTGCAAGTAATCCCAAGGACAAGTCCACTGCACGTATTGACCGCTGTTAAAAACCACTCGAATTGTGACTCTATTTCGATCTAAATTTTTCGCCCGTTTTTCCGCCTCCCGACAGTGTTGAAGAATATCTCGCTGCGGCACACTGTGACCAGCCCAAACAAAACCAACACTTAAATTAATATCTTGACCGTGTTTTTTCCATTCTTCAGGCAATTCCATTAACCATTCTAATGCCTCTATAGGTTCCGGCGGTTTGTCGGGTTTGCTGCTGTAAATGATTCCCAAGAAATCATCGCCACCTGCATAAACAACTCGCCCTTTGTCTGGGGGGAAAGTCTCTACAAATTGCTTTCCCCAACTTCGCATCGCTTCACTAAATTTTTTTAGACCTTCATCCCCTTCTTTTTTAGCAATTTCCTGAAGTTTTTTACCAACCCTGTCGCCATCTCCCATAAACCAACCAGTCCACTGTCCCACACCCTCTTTCGGCATCCGAATCAAATCGCTAAATCCTTGTTCATACCCTTTTTGGGGCAGAGTTTCCATGCCTAGACTCTTAGCAATATCTTCGCGAGTTACCAATCGCTTGACTAACTCAGGAATACTCAATCTTTCATTAGGCGCGAGAAATTTTCCTTCGGGTTTGCCATCTGGGGGAAGATTCTCTAAAACACAAGATAAACGTTGATAGAAATCTTTAAGTTCAGCTTTTTCTGTACCGCATAGTTGCCGCCCTGGATTTGAATCTTCCAAACCTAAACGCGGCCAGGCTATGGCATCTGTACCAGTTAAACTAGAACTATCGCCAATCCAATTAATAGCTGTCCAATCTCGTCGCAATTTGCGAGTTTCTAAATCCTTCATGGCAGATTCTATAGAATCACCATGTCCCCAAAATATCTCCCAACTGTACAACCCCCATCGCATCCATTCTTGTTGCCAGTAATATTGTTCTTTAGCTGGTACATTTTGTTCTATCCAAAATTGACATTTTTCTAATATTGTTTGCCATTCTGTCTGAATCGTATTCTTCACATCATTTCTGGAAAATTCCCCTTTCACAAGTATCCGATTGGGCATTCCTTTCTGGATGTTCGGGGAACCGGGAGAAATGACATCTAATTTAGAAGCACGGGCTTGTTCCACTAGCTTGTAACTCAGATAAGACAAAATCAGAGAAGCCCCAAATAAATCTCGGAGTTTTCGGGATTTCTCGATAAAACCTTGAACCGGCGCAAAACTAATCGCAGTGTATTCAGACATAGATTCAATTTGTAAGGCGGGCCATGCCCACCGGAATGCTGCTGTGTCCCAAGTAGCCAACTGCTTAAGTCCGACTTAACTTACTATATCAGTCGAGCCTGCCTCACCGCTCGTAATTCACAATATTTATCAAACTCATTATAAAACCTAAAGCTTTCTAAATAAAGAGCTTTCAGCCATTTATAAAATTTTGTGTCAATATTGTCTTTTCCTTGACTTTTCGGCAACTTACCCCACATCCAAGCTCATGGCAAAAAAACCAACCCCTCACCCCTACGCCGACAAACTGACGTTCGATCGCATAATGCTCCTAATTGCCACATTAGTAAATAATCCCGGCATCGGATACACCGACACCGAAACATCGGACGGCAAATATCACGATGCCCTACTAGAAGTCCGATCGCAATTGCAGAAAATAGCCGCCACATCCGGCATCGAATTTCCCGAAAACTATCCCGCAACTCCCACAATCCGCAAAGACTTAGAAACTCTGCGACACTACGGAATTCTGGATAAAAGAATGTATCGATTCGGCTACTATCTCGGCACCGGCGCAATGACTCGCGAAGAACTACTATTCGCATTTCAAGCAATAGCATCTCAAGCCAAATATCAGGGAAATCCTCAAGCGCGCAGGATTTGTGAAAAACTCACCAAACTGTTGCGCGGATTAGATATCGAACTCAAAGGCGAATTGTTTTATCCCGTTCGCCAACACCTGAATCGTGCGATTATTTACACCGATCCTGTCGAAATGCTCGATCGCCAAAACAATCAGCATACACTGTTCCAAAAATTAGATATGGTAGAAACAGCAATCGTTCAAGGACAGGCGATCGAACTTTACCGCGAAAAAGATTACTACGGCAAAGGCAATGTCGGCTTCCGGCAAATCTGGCCCCTGCAACTGATTTATCACGACATCGCCTGGTACCTGATTTGCCAATATTGCGACAACGGGCATTTAACCGTAGAACGAGTCAACCGCTTTACTGACTACTGCGAAATTATCGATGTAGAAGGGCGTGGTTTGACCGCACAGGAACAAAACTTGAAAATAGCTCACAAATTGTTAAAAAACGGTTGGGGGCTGTTCTTGGGCAATCCAGAGCAACAACAGGCAGAATTGCAGGGTACGCTGAAGTTGCAAAAAGTGAAAGTGCGATTTTTTGAGAAAGTAGTAGGATTTATTCTAGAGGGCGATCGGCGACATCCGCGACAAAAGATTAAGGAAGGTCGGAGGGATAGTGCTGGCAATCTGCTGTATGTTGATTATTGGATCGATTTGCCCGATCGCTCCCTCAACGAATTCAGCCTGTGGGTGAACAGATATATGGATAGCGCACAGGTGCTTTCGCCGCCGAGTTTGGTGGAAAAACACCGACAAGCAGCCAGAGATTTAGTTGCGAGATATCGCTGATCGGGTGCGTCGCCCTCATATTCTCGATCGTTCTTTAGGGATTAAAAAATTACCAGAAAGAATTGGTTTAGAGCCGGAACCCTTTGAGGGAGAAATTAAAATAAGACTATTCATTGCTTCAATCCTCTTCCTTCCAGGTAGCTGTCAACTGTCAACTGTCAACTGTCAACTGTCAATTGTATCGCTGTACAGGCGTTCTATTTTCAACGCCGTTGCGACTCTTTGATACTCAGCCTCAACCTGTTCTAAAAGCCCGCAGGAATTCGCAGATAAAGCCTGGTTCGTGTCTGTTCCGATGCGGCCTATGATTTCGAGTTCCTCGCACAGCTCAAACAAGCGAAAAGCACCGAGAGTACCGCTAATCGATTTCAAGGAGTGAGCCGATCGCCTCAAAGCCAACGGATCGGCACTGCACAGAGCCACAGAGATACCTCGCAGCAGTTCTGGAGCTGTTTCGAGGTAAATGTCGATCACCTCGTCCAAAGCTTCTACCTCTCGCAGGGACTGTACAATCTTGGCACTCAGGCAATCGCGGCTTTCTGACAAAGCCCGATCGACATTTGATTCACTCCATCCGACGACTGCCGACGCATTGGGAATTTTCACTGGTTGATTTCCTGCAACAGCCCCATTCGATCGCGATTTACACGCACTCAAAGCTCGTACCAACTCCTCAATGGCGATCGGCTTACTCAAATAATCGTCCATCCCCGCAGCCATGCACTCTTCGCGATCGCCCTGCATCGCATTTGCCGTCATCGCCACAATCCAAGGCCTCGTCGATTTTAGATTTTGGATTTTGGATTTTGGATTGTTAGATTGTTCGTCAGTTTCAGAAACTTCTGATTCTCCCGTGGGATTTTCTGAGCCAAAAGCCTCTGAAAATTCCTCGCGGATGAGGCGGGTAGCTTCCAAACCATCCATTTCGGGCATTTGCACATCCATCAGCACCACATCGTAAGGCTGGCGGCGCAAAGCTTCGAGCACTTCGATACCGTTTCCCGCCACATCGGCGCGATACCCCATCCGCTGCAAAATTTGCAAAGCCACCTTCTGATTTACCAAATGATCGTCAGCCAACAAAATCCGCAGGGGTAATTCTAAAGCCAGCATCGGTATGCTTTGCACGAAAGGCCCGAGAAGAGTGCGCTGTACTCTAACTTCTGTTACCTCTTTCCCAAAAATATTGATTAAGACATTGTAAAGCTGAGATTGTTTGATCGGCTTGTTCAAAAAAGCAGCAAAATCTACCTCAATAGTAGGGGTGTTAATTTCTTGTCTGCCGATCGAAGTTAGCATGACTAACGGCAAATTTTGGCAATCTGGATACTGGCGAATTTGGGCTGCTAAAGCCAACCCGTCTATTTCTGGCATTTGCATATCCAAAACTGCCAAGTCAAACTCTTCTTTAGCAGCCAGCCAATCTAAAGCCAAACGAGCCGAAGCTGAAGCCCTAGCTACCATTCCCCAAGACTGAGCTTGCAGAGTCAAAATTTGGCGGTTGGTAGCATTGTCATCGACAATTAAGACTCGCTTGCCAGCTAATTCTGGTTGAGAATTGCTCAAGTTAACTGGTAATGAACTGCTGCAACCACCAACAATCGTGCTGAAATAAAAGGTAGAGCCAACGGATTTGGGATTTTGACTCTGCGGCTGGTTGCTGAGTACAGATTTGCCAGAGCAATCTTTTTCGGCAATTTCACAAGATTCTCCCCATTCCAAATCAAAAACTGCCGCTTGAAAATCTGCGGGAGAATTGCCCGCAATACAACCCATACTTTCCACCCACATCCTGCCGCCCATCATTTCGGCTAAACGTTTGCTAATTGCCAAACCCAAGCCGGTGCCGCCGTAGTGCCGGCTCGTTGAAGAATCAACCTGGCTGAAAGATTTAAACAGTCGATCCATGCGATCGCCCGGAATGCCGATACCAGTATCTTTAACCGCAAATTGTATTTCGTATACTTGGTTAATTGCTCGTGGTTCGCCATTAATTTCTGGCGGTTCTTGAGCGTCGATCGTGGATACTGCAAGCTTTTGGGCAGTCACCGAAACCACCACTTCTCCAGCTTCGGTAAATTTAACAGCATTGCTGAGCAAGTTGATTAAAATTTGCCTCAAGCGGGCGCTGTCACCGATCGCTGTTACTGGTACGGAGCGATCGATCAAGTAACCCAATTCCAGTTTTTTTTCTGCCGCCTTGGTAGCTACCAAGTCGAGAGATTCCTCAATGCAAGTGCGGATGTCAAACGGATGTTCCTCTAAATCCAATTTGCCCGACTCAATTTTCGAGAAATCTAAAATATCGTTGATCAGCGTCAGCAAGGCATCGCCGCTGCTGCGGATAGTTTCTACAAAATCACACTGTTCGCGAGTTAAGCGCGTATCTAGCAGCAAACCAGTCATGCCGATGACTCCATTCATCGGAGTGTGAATTTCGTGGCTCATGGTGGCTAAAAATTCACTTTTAGCTCTGGTAGCCGCCAGTGCTTCATCGCGAGCTTTTGCCAAATCTACGCCTGTTTGCTGGCGTTCTAATTCGCTTCCCACCCACTGAGCCATCAGTTTCACCAACTCTCTGTCTACAACTCGGAACGGTTCTGTTAGAGGAGTCGGAGCAAAGAAGCACAGAGTGCCGTAAACTTCACCTGCCACCGTGACGGGAATACCCATGTAAGCTTCGATATTGAAGGCAGGATCGGGAGTATCGAAACACAAAGCCGCAAACCTCACCGACTCAAAGTACATCGGTTCTTTTGCCATTGCCGTAGCCACGCAGAAAGTTTTTTCTAGATTGTAGATTTGTGAAGGGGCGATCGACCCGTCGGGACACTCAACGGCCATTATTTGATAGTTGTCGCCTTGAATGCGCGACAAAATTCCCACGGACAGACCTAACTGTCGGCATCCCATTGCCAGCAGTTCCTGGAGGCGCAAATCGAAGGTAGAGAGACGGCCCTGCGGGTCTGTACGGGGAGCCGAAGTCACTTGATACAAAGCTTTAATTGCAGCTTCGCTTTCTCGCAGTTCTTGCTCTGTTTGCTTGCGCACGCTAATGTCGCGGGAAATGCCGATAATTTCTTGGACGACGCCGGTTTGCGGATCGCGAATCGTCCGGCTGGTGGTTTCAAACCAAATGTATTTGCCGTCTTTGTGGCGAATGCGATAGCTGACGGTGTAAGTAACTGGAAGCGCCAGGACTTTCGAGTGAGCTCTGGCGATGTTTTCTAAATCGTCGGGGTGAAAATAATCGTTGGGCATTCGGCCGACGAGTTCTGAAGGTTCATATCCCAATAAAGCGCTGCTGGCGGGCGAGGCGTAAACAAACACACCTTCGGGGTTGTGTCTGGTGATCATGTCGGTTGAGTTTTCTGCCATCAACCGATAGCGATCTTCGCTCTCTATGCGTTCGACTTGAGAATTGCCCAATGCTTCTAGCATTTGGTTGATGGTGTCGGCCAAGCTGGCGAGTTCATCGCCTCCTGGCATTTGAACGCGCAAGTCTGGGTCGCCGTTGGCTGCGATGTTGCTGACGCTGGTGCTCAAGTCTGCCAATCTCGCCAAGACTAATTTTTCTAGCAACAACAGGGCGATCGCACTAAATATTAAACCTACTGCCAGTATTGAAAATGTAAACAGCTCCAAGGTAGCCTGACCTTGGCGGTAGATGATGCGATCGACCTCTACTCGCAGCAGCAGCGCTAGATTGCCCCGGATGTCGCGAATCAGGGCGTATCCTGCGACTACTCTGTCTGTGAGCGGCTCGACTAAAATTTCTACTGATTTGAGATTGGAAATTTTGAGTTTGAGATTTTCCAAATCCTGGCTTGAGCTAGCGAGTGCTTTAGCGCCTGGGCCGGAGTAGTCCGTGGCTCCCACTTTAAAATCTAAACTCGGCAATCGAAAATCCACTGACAGGTGAGTCAGTTCCGAAAGCAAACCGATTTCGGTGCTGTCGAGGTAGCGTGCCAGGATCAGCGTCCCGCGTGGCGGGCCGATCGCGTTGCTGTTGACGATCTGCTTTGAGGCAATCAGCAGCGTGGCTTCTGGGAGGGTGAGGACGCCTGTTTTGGCGCGATCGACAGTCGAGGAGTCCAGCAGCGCCTCGGTCAATTGCTGTTTTAAGCTTTCAGGAATCGGAATTTCGGTTTTGGACTTCAGGTCGAAACCTTTAGCAAAGATCGTTTTACCGCTGGAGTCTAGCAGCACCAATAAGTTTAGTCTCAAATAAACAAATGTCGAATCTACAAAATTTGACTTGACAAAATTTGGGTTCCGTGTATCGACGAAAGAGTAAGTATCATCCCACTCGGCATAATCTTGGGCGCTAGTGTCTAAACTCGACAAGTCATCATCTAATGCGTCCAAAGCCCGTGCGACATCCTGGCGGACGTATTGTGTCTCCAGGTTCTGAAAATCGTGCAGCAGAATAGTTGATGCAGTCGCATAGAGAACCAAAATCAGGCCGATCAGTGCTGCACCAATAATTAATAGTGTTTTTTTTCGGAGTTGCATGGCGTCGGCCTCCTCACCGTGCTACTAGGCAACAAGCCTGGGGAGGTTTGAGACGTGGGTTGTTTAGCATTGGCTCTTCCGGGGGCTGCGTGTTTTGACTGTTGTGGGCCCACTTGTAAAAGCCGTTGGTATTTCCAAGGTATCCGGTATGTCGCTCCCACAGTCAGTGTAGTATTTTCACAGCTCTAGTCATCTATTATGCACAACCTGTAAACTCTCCTTCATCGCCTAAACATCAATATTTTCTCAGATTCAACGAAATAGTGGAAAATAATTAAAATTTGATACTGTCGTATATTCGTGACAGGCGGCTGGTTTTACAGATGATGGGGTAAAGTCCCAATTATTGCTGTTGCTGGGAGAGATTTTTTCCTTTTAAAAAAAGATAGAAAATAGAAAATGCTTAATCTTCTATTTTCTATCTGCGAGCCAATGTTTACTTCTAAGTTTTGAATTTGCAACTAGAGTGAAGCCAGCCGCGCTGCAAGAACCTCAATATAATGTTCGCTGTTGTGTTCTTCGATCGCCAATTTATAACCGCATCTTGCTTGGGCTTGGGCTTCCTGGGGATTGTTTAATAGCTTTTCGATCGCAGAGCGCAAACCGATCGCATCCCCTGAATTAACCACTGTAGCGATACCAGGATGTGCAAGATAATCAGCCAACCCTTGAGTTTTCGTCACCACCACCGGCCTTTGACAGGCCATCGCCTCTAACATCGAAGTCAACCCAGCACAGAACTTATTCTCTGTAACGGTGACAGCAACTATATCGGCATCGCGGTAGAGTTGCACCAAATCAGGCAAAGAATAGAATTTATTTGACATATTTGCTGGCAAAGTTTCTGGGAAAGCCTTAGCCATTGCGATCGCATCCTTCGAGAAACCGCTAATCTTCACATCAACATCAAGATCCGCCGTCGCTTCCGCCAGGAGTCGATAGTCCCGCTTTTCCAGGCCCACACTAGCAATAATTGGGCGTTGCTGATTAGACGTTGAAACACCAGGGCTGAAAAAAGTTGTATCTGTCTGTTCTGGTAACATCAACAGACGACTTTCAGACACTCCCAAATTACGGAGGAAATCTAACTGAAGGCTGGCATTACTTACAAACAAGTCAATCTTGTCTGCCAATCGAAACAGTTTCATCACCAATCGGCCTCGTGGTCGATCTATATTGTGGAAAAATACAGCAATTTTTGGTCGATTAGGCTTAGCCCCGCAAAGTATTGCGATGGGAATACCCACATCTTCGCCAGTGCAGAAGATCGTATCATTGCTATCAAGTTGCTCAGACAGTTGGCGGGCTAGAGCCCAATTTTCCGGGCGACTAGAAATTTTAGATCGTATTTTGTCGAACAATGACACCGGATGGCCTGACGGTTGATGGATAGTTGCCCCTAGTCGCTGGCTGATTCCCCACATCACATGGCGCGGACAAAGGCCAACTTCAGCATCGTGGGCGATACTCTCTAGATCGATCGGGCGACCTAACGCTAAATGGTGCATAAAATAAAATTTTAACCTGTCTAGACTATTATTCTATAAGGATAGTCCATACAGGTTAAAATTCTTAGCCTGAAACACTCTATTTTCCGTCTGTAGCTCGATTCGAGAATCGCCTTGAAACACTTATTCTATGGTTTCCCATCAACAACTGTCCGAAATATTGTTACCTAATTACGGCTAAAGCACCCGCACCCGCAGCAGCAGCGGCCGAGGTAAGAGCGGTAAAAAACAGCCACCAAGAAGCAACTTCGGCTGCTTTCCGGGTTTCTTCTGCTTGTTTTTCAGCTTGAAGTTTGATGCTTTCAAGGCGAAGCTGCGCTTCTTGTTGCAAGCGTTCTGCTCTTTGCAACACTCTATTGCGGGTGACTTCAATTTGGTCGATCAAGCGGTTGGCATCGGCTTCGGAAATGTCCTCGCGGGAACTAATTAGGGCTACTAAAGTATCGCGGTTGAAATGACCTAGCCCATCGCGCAAAGCATCAAATCCAGCTTGCGGATCGTCAAATAATTGGCGCACGTCCCGCGTAATGCCTTCATAATTTAGTTCTGGGCGATCGAGCGAATTGAGGTAATCCCGAACATTTCCGAGAATCCCGTCAATTACCGACTGAATGCCCTCCTGAATTTTCTGAATTTGCAGTGCGAATTGGTCGCGCACCGACACAATTTGATCGACAATCCGAGTAGCTTCTGCTTCCGAAATATCCGGCCGCTGAGACAGCAGAGAAATGACTGTAGCTCGATCGATGTGCGACAGCCGTTCGCCCAAGCTGTAAGCGCCGACTTTTGGGTCGTGCAGCAACAGTTGCAAGTCGCGCTTGATGGCTTCGGGATTTAATTCATCCTTGCCCGTATTGCGCAAATAATCCTCTAAAACACCCTGAAAATCCTGCACTTGGGTTTGCACCCGCTTCGCCAAACGGCGAGGCGCTTTCACGATCGAGCCCAGAGTTTCCTGCACTTGGTCGATAATTTGATTGACTTGTTCCTCGGTCAAATCTTGTCTCTGAGCCAGCAGTTTTACCAAAGTATCGCGATCGACCTGAGACAGGCGACCACGCAGCGCTAAAGCCCCTTCTTTGGGATTTTCCATCAGTTTCGTCAAATC
>JAJAYT010000083.1 GCA_026786085.1 Microcoleus sp. CAN_BIN18
ACAACAATGTTGTGTCCTGATTTTTATGGCAATAAACGCGAATTCAGGACACGGCAGTGCCGTTTCCCTACAGATATTATCTCCGATTCTGTAGGGACACAACAATGTTGTGTCCTGATTTTTATGGCACTGGCAAAAATGGCTGCAAACCCTCACCCTTGTGACCAAAATCGAAGATTTCGGGATGGATAATTTCTGCTAAAATTTCTAACGAATCAACCAATCTTGGCCCTGGTCGATTAAAGTAAGCATTCCCATCAGTTATGTAAACTTTCCCCGTTTTTACTGCTGACAAATCTTGCCATTCTGCGTATTTAGTTATCTGCATTGCTTCGATGCGGGTGCGATTCAAATCAAAGCCACAGGGCATGAAAATAATTATATCAGGATTAGCTTCTACTAGGGATTCCCATTTTAACCAAGGGGAATGTTCGCCTATAACCCCAAACAGTGAATTCCCTCCCGCCATAGCCACTAATTCGGGAATCCAGTTACCCGCAGCCATCAAAGGTTCAATCCATTCGATGCAGGCTACTGTGGGTTTAACGGTTAATGTTTGGGTTTTTAAGATAATAGCATCGATGCGGGATTGCAAAAGTGCGATCGTACTTTTGGCATCGACACCCAAAGCAGCAGCCACTCGCTCAATATCCGTCCAGATTTCTGCCAGCAAATTCGGCTGCAAAGAAATAATTTCCGGCTGGCTATTTACCAAGGTGCTTACCGCTTGTTCAACCTCTGTCAGAGAACAAGCGCAGACTTCACATTGAGCTTGAGTAATAATGTGAGTTGGCTGCAATTGTTCCAAAGTATCTATTTCTACTTTATAGACACTGAGCGCATTTTGCAACAATTCTGTCACGCGGTTGTGAATTTCGCTGCTAGTGCCTTCAGGATTGAATTTAGGCTGAGTGCAAACAGGTAGATTTTGGATTTCTGGGGGATAGTCGCATTCGTGGGAACGGCCGACAATGGCATCAGTTAATCCTAAAGCTGCTACAATTTCGGTGGCACTGGGAATGAGCGAGACAATTCTTAGTTGATTCATTAGGAAGTCATTAGTTATTAGTCATCAGTCATCAGTCATCAGCATTTTGTAGGGGCGGGTTTAGCTAAAAATCTATGATACAAATCACTAAAGAAACGGCAAAACCCGCCCTCATTCATTTTCAGTCCAACTTTTGTCTAATTCCTAATAATTGTTAAATCTTCAACTGTTTTAAGAATTGCAAATCTTGCCATGCTTGGATGAGATTGCCTTGCATCAAAGCCGCTAAACCGTTTAAAATTCTAATTTCTGGTAGGTTGGGGTTGAGGGCGAGAGCAGGCTTCAACGCTGTTTGAGCGGCTTTGGGATGCCAGGCGTAAATCTGGACGAAAGCGAGATAAGCGTAAGCATAAGGGTTTTGAGAGTCGAGTTGGGTAACTTTTTCTAAAGCTGCGATCGCACTTTCGACATTCTGCTGCAATACTCTAGAAAATGCCAAAGCATAAGCCCATTCTAGATTATTGGGTTCCTGCTGCAACCGATATTCTAACGCTTGTTCCGCTTGCACGGTATAATCTTGGGTTGGATCGTACTGATTAATGCGTCCAATTTGCTCGAACACCGGTGCTAAACCGGGCAATCCTTTGGGTAAGTTAGTCGCCATCTCCCGCAACTGAGTCACCAAATCTAGCTCAGGTTTATCCTCGTCCTCACGGACTTGCTGGGCGATTTTCAACTTTTGGTCATCTTCGTTCCCCGGAAGAGTCTGGGAGCCGAAAACTACAGGCTGCGTATCGATTTTAACTGTTACCTGCGGGACATTAATCGGATAAGTTTCCCCGGTTTTGCGGTTGAGATAAGTAGCTTGCAGAGTGTAACTTCCCGGTGCAATATTAGCAGGAGTCAGCATCGCCGTACGATCGACAACTCGAAATCCCACAGCAAATTTATCGGCCTCCAGCATCCCCGGATGCAAAGTTGCCTGGGCGATCGCGCGATCGTGTAAAATCCTGAAAGTCCGTCCTGGTGCAACATCACCAGACTGCTGATTTTGCCAAGTTACCAACACTAAACCAGACTGCAACTGCGGCCAAGGCCCAGACCAAGTATAAGTAACCGGCAGTGCGACACCGGGAACAGATGATGCAGCCACACTCACTTGCTCTAATTGTACTTGCGATCGCGCGTCATTCAACGGCTGTACTTCCACAGGCTGTAATCGTTTACGGTAAAGATTCAAATTAGTATTGTCAGGCAAAATCCAAGCTTTTTGCAACAAAAACTTATCGCCTTTTTCAATCATCGCCACCGCTGCATTTTGAGCTTTTCTAATCCGATCGCGAATCGAACCTTGCGGCCCAGTTTTGGTTAAAAACCAAGAAAGCGATCGCACATCTTGCGGCACTTCCTTTAAATTCGTTCCCACCTGCCGCCCGTAAACCTGAAAATTCGCTAAAGCACCGTAATAATTCAAATTATGCTGGTTAATTTCTGGCGTGGAAGGCAACACGCCCAAAGTCGATCGCAAATAAGGTTCCGTATCAATAATTTCGGCAATTACCTCTTGATGCGGCCAATCTTTCCCCAAATAAGGATAACTAGAATTTCCAGGACTAATAGTTTGAACTAAGTTATGTCCGAAAGAACCTCCCAAAGGCCACATATGCAACAGCATCGCCACAATTGCTAAGCCAATTGTTCCCCAGCGAATTTGCGAACCCCACTTGCGAGGCCACAGCGTCAAACAGTATGCTAAAAAAATTGCTAAAATTGGCAAATAAGGTATCACATATCGGTCGTCTTTGTTGATATTTGCCGAGTTAATCAAATAAGCTCCAACCCAAAATACTGCCAGCCACCGACAGGAGTTAAGGTGCAAGATTGACCGACTATCCGCTCTATTTCGCCAATAATAAAGTATAAATCCGACTAAGGGAATCAGTAACAAAGGCCAAGAAACGTGTTCGGGTAAATGTTGAATATAGTAAATCCAAGCATTGATGGTATTGAGGCCCGGATCTCCTTCAGCGATCGCAGAATCCACCGTTGCCCGTTTCCCCCCGGTCAAAATTAACAGCCAATTCGTTTTTGCCCACGGGCCAAACACCGCGACTGAGAGCAACAAAGCACCTGCTAATTGAGCTAATCTTCCCCAAGCTTTTTGCCACAGTGCAGCAACCGCCACCCACGCGATCGGCGTAAACAGAAATAATACTGTAGTGTGTTTAACTAAGATTGATAAGCCGAGAGAAATCCCAAAGGCGATCGCCCAAAAGAAAGATAATCGACTCAGGTAAAACTTTTTACCCTTTTCCTGATTTCTTCTATCCGCTACATCCCGTACATTGCTCGCTGCCGAACCTTCCTGCTTCCACATTGTCAGACAATAAAAACAAAAAGTAATCGCAGCAGTTAGGGGGAAATCCAGTAAAAATTGCAAGCGGTACCGATAAAGTCCCGGTAACAAAACGCAAATTGCAGCAGCCCACAAACCAACTTGCCGATTAAATAATTTGGTGCCCAGACTGTAGACTGAAGCCAGCAGAATTGCACTAAATAATAAATGAACGAGGGTTGCCCGATCGCCCTCAGCACCAAATACCTGAAGAAACGGCACCGTTAAGATGTACACCAAGGGCGGAATTTTCGTCGAAAGCAGCCAGAAATTTATCCACCAATCCCCCGAAAACCACTGAGGATGCTGCAACGCCTGCAAGTAATTCAGGGTGCTAGTGAGGTATTCTGCCTGATCCCAGGCGGGGACAGATCGATCGAGGGCAAACCAGAGTCGATCGCTAATTGCCCCCAGCAGCCAAATTATGCCCAAGACAAGCCAGCTTTTGCCTGCGCTGTCCCGATGTTGCAGTGCCATAGCGATTTTAGGATTTTAGGTTGCCGCTTTTAGCTTACAGGCAGGCGGTTCCCGGTGGTATAAAAAATATTTTGCAAAAGTGCTTGCTAAATTCCCTATATGTCTGCTAAGGTTGTTAAGCGTAAAAAAACAAGCCGAGATAGCTCAGTTGGTAGAGCAATGGACTGAAAATCCATGTGTCCGGGGTTCAAGTCCCCGTCTTGGCATCGCAAAACCCTCAACATTGTGAGGGTTTTTTTTTAGGAAAATACGGGCTATGCAGTCAATTATCGAACTCGACTTATTTTTTATGCAGCAGGGCAAGGTATATCAAACTCTGGCAAACTTAAAAGATCGACTCACCAGGGCTGGTATCGACTACGCGGTAATTGGTGGCATGGCTTTAACTATTCACGGTTACGTCAGAGCAACTCAAGATGTAAACTTACTGATGACTGCTGAAGGTCTAGAGGAATTTCGATCGTCCCTGGTAGGCAGAGGTTTTGTCCTGGCATTTGCAGGGGCAACAAAGATGTTTAAAGACGCTGCCACGGGGGTATCAGTAGAAATTATCACAGCGGGGGAGTTTCCCGGCGACGGCAAGCCTAAGTCGGTTAGTTTTCCAGATCCGGCGATAGTCTCAGTTGAGTTAGACGGGATTAAGGTGGTTCGGTTAACTACTCTGATTGAGCTTAAATTGGCTTCGGGATTGACAGCGCCCGATCGACTGAAGGATTTGGCGGACGTACAGGAATTGATCCGAACTCTCAACTTGGCTGAAAGTTTAGCTGACGAGATTGATGAATCTGTTCGACCTGAATATTTGAAGCTGTACAGAAGTGTTCAGCCCCGCCGAGAATCATAGTTTCGGGATCGCGCCTTATTTTTGAGTGAGAAACTGCGCTAATTCTGGAATTTCACCAGCGCGCTGCCACTCAGCTTGTCCTAGCCGCACTTTGGTACGATCGTTAATCTTCTGCACATCTCGCAACTGTCGCTTAGTATAAGGCCCCTCGGCTTTACCGCTGCGGAATACGTACCACTGAGCCTGCTGTGACTTAGGCTTTTTCGTTGCTGAAGGCGGTTTTCTGACAGGCTTCATCCGAACATCGCCTAACTCCGCTGCAAGCTGCTTGAGTTCGACTGCAACTGGATCGGGAGGGGGTAAATTACGATCGCGCGAGGTCTTTTTGGCTGAAGGCTGGGCCCTAGCAATTTCTACTTCGCGCGGCCATCCCCAGAAATGCCACTGCGCCACCCAAACTAGCGCCACAGCAGATCCTAAAATCTCTTCTCCTGTTTCTGACCATTTTGACGGATCTCCAAACAACCTGATGGCGATCGCACCAAAGACGATCGCGCTCAGATTTAAATAAATTAGGTAGGTAGTATCATTCGCCGCTAAATGCCAACTGGTTGTATGCCGCACAAAAGATTGAGTAGCTGCTGTTTTGTTATGTTTCCAAGCTTTTCGAGCTTGAATCCGACTGTAACCAGGAAAGTCAGTTGGCCACCACCTCGCTGCCCAATTAACTAAATGCGCTGACCAATATTGCAAAGCTGCATATCCGACTATTCCGCTCAGCAGTACGCAAGTAACTAACAGAAAGGTTGTTAGTGGCAATAGCTGTTTTGGTACGATTTCGGCCGTGGCAACAGTTAGCAGAAAAAACGGAGTACCGGTTAGTGTTGGAACTAACAGGAGTTCAAATATTTTTAGTAAGTCTGCATAGAAAATCCATAGGAATTTGAGAATAATTTTCAGCAGCTTTGCAAAGCGGAAGTGATACAGATAAGCAGATGCGATCGCAGTGCCTAAAATTAAAGCAACAATTGATCCCGAAGAATCCCTGAGTGGCAGCATCAAAAAGGCGATCGCGGGAATTCCCATCACGATCGCAGCCGGCAGCGTCAGAAATGCGATGATGCCTTCCCTCCAGTGCAGCCAAGCCGATACTGTTACTGTGGGCTGCTGGTTGTGGCGGCGGATTTCCACCCACTCGGCAAATTTAGTTAATCCCCAATGGTAGAAAGCAAATAATGGTATCTGGCACAACCAAGCAAATGCGATCGCGCCTTTAGAGTCAGAGCTGCTGATGATGTACCAGTACGCTGTGCTAAATCTGTAGTAGTAGTAGTAATATCCAGGCAGCAGTACCGAAACAATCAACCAAAAACCACTGCTTAATGCAAAACCTTTTGCCCATGATGCAGGAAGGGGGAGGAACTTCGGCCAGTTATTCATGATTGGGGCAATTGGACGGAATATCAATATTGTCCCACTACACTTGAGCTGTGGCAATGGATTTAACGTTAAGTCTTCTCACCGCTCAGGTTTCGTCAAGAAACATTGCCTCAAACTCTTTGTAGCCGCTCACCACCCGCAAAATCTCGATGCCGTTGTCAACAACTCGATAAAAGATAATGTAGCCATCCAGTGGCACTCCCCGGAGTCCAGGCTTAATTCGATCGTAACTGCGCCCCATATTCGGAAATTTCACTAAGTTTTCGCACTTTTTGACAAACTCCCGAAGCAACCGCTCACCAGCCTCGATATTGCGCGCCACAAAATAATCGCCGATCGCATCCAAGTCTCGGCTAGCAGTTGGAGAGACAAAGCATTGGCTCATTCTTGAACCTCTCGCGCCTTGCGAAACTTTTCCTGCAATTGCTCGATCGCACTTTCTAAGGGAATTCCCTCACCCCGCGATAGTTCCGCCTCCGCTTGCTCGATCGACTCACGCACTTCCTCCTCCCACTCCCAATAATGCTTCTGGGTTTGCGCCAGAGTCTGGAGGGCTTTCGTGATTACCTCGGAGGGCGAAGTAAACTGCCCCTGCGCCAATTGTGCCTCGATCAATTGCATCTGTTCTGGACTCAAAGTAATATTCATTACGCCACCTCTCTTAGACAGATCCATGTTTTAAGAATAGCGCTACATCCGGGCACTCTCGATCGCCCCGAAACCCTGCCTAAAAATTGCCAATCCGATCGCTTGTCGCTGCTTTCCTCATCGCAACAATTGCTAAATCAACAACTCAACCGCGCTATAACGATCGTATTAAGTAGGTGGGTACAAATCAACATTAGATGCCAGGGGCGGGTTTTGCCTTCACAAACTGGCTTGTATCTCGTAATTATTAGCTAAACCCGCCCCTACAAGATACTGTTATTTTTTTGCAATGACCTACTTAATATCGGAAAAATTCGGATTTAGAGTCAACATAATTGTGCTGATCTTTCCCTAAAAGCCTTGCAATCTCGATCGAACTCACGAAATACTCAGGCAATTTTTGATTGACAAACAGCAATATTTATAGTATGCAAGGTCGAAAATAGTGTCAAACTTATCTGGCTTGGGAAATCCCCCCTGTCGGAAACAAAAGGCTACAATCAAAAATACATTCTATTTCGATAACAATACTACTGTTTATAGCTTGAACTCCTCAGTGCCAAATAACAACTCCTCAACTCAATCCTTTCAATTTGACTCAATTGACAGCGCCCTCGCAGACCTGAAAGCAGGTCGGATGGTGGTAGTAGTCGATGACGAAAACCGCGAAAACGAAGGCGACCTAATTTGCGCCTCCCAATTCGCCACCCCTGACAACATCAATTTCATGGCTGTTCACGGTAGGGGTTTGATTTGTCTGGCCTTGAGTGGCGATCGACTCGATCGGCTCGAATTGCCACTCATGGTCAGCAAAAACACCGACAACAACCAAACAGCATTCACCGTTAGCATCGATGCAGTCAACGGCGTCAGCACCGGCATCTCCGCCGAAGACAGAGCTCGCACCATCCAAGTTTCGATCCACCCCGACACCAAACCTCAAGACTTGCGCCGTCCCGGTCACATTTTCCCCCTGCGGGCGATCGACGGTGGTGTCCTCAAACGCGCCGGCCACACCGAAGCCTCCGTTGACCTGTCCAGACTCGCCGGATTGTATCCCAGTGGCGTGATCTGCGAAATTCAAAACCCTGACGGTTCGATGGCGAGGTTGCCGGAATTAATCGAGTACGCCAAAACCCACAATCTCAAACTGATCAGCATTGCTGATTTAATTACCTACCGGCTCAAGCACGATCGATTTGTCCGCCGCGAAGCAGTCACCAAATTGCCAACTCAATTTGGCGAGTTTATGATTTACGGCTACCGCGACACCAAAGACAACTCCGAACACGTTGCGGTTGTTAAAGGCGATCCAGCAGAATTTAAAGACAAAGCCGTGATGGTGCGAGTACACTCCGAATGCTTGACTGGCGATGCTTTGGGTTCCCTGCGCTGCGACTGTCGGATGCAACTCCAAGCGGCACTGAAAATGATCGAAAATGCCGGTTCTGGCATCGTAGTTTACTTGCGCCAAGAAGGTCGGGGCATTGGACTGATTAATAAACTAAAAGCTTACTCCCTGCAAGATATTGGATACGATACGGTAGAAGCCAACGAGCGATTGGGATTTCCCGCCGACTTGCGAAACTACGGCGTCGGAGCACAAATGCTTAACGATTTGGGAGTCGAAAAAATCCGGTTAATTACCAATAACCCGCGCAAAATAGCCGGGTTGAAAGGTTACGGCATTGAAGTAGTCGATCGCGTTCCCCTACTCATTGAAGCCAACGATTACAACTCCATCTATCTCGCAACAAAAGCCGAAAAACTCGGTCATCTGCTGTTGCAAACTTATTTAATCACAGTGGCGATTCAGTGGAACGCAGGGAAGGAAGAAGGAAGAAGGAAGAAGGAAGAAGGAAGAGGGAAGAGGGAAGAAGGAAAAGAGGAAGATTCTGCCATCCAAAATCGGTACGAACACTTAGAAAAACTGCGGCATTTGGCTGCAAGCCACGACTTGTTACTGCAAGAAGAAGCGCGGCCCGTAGGTATAGCTCTGTTTGGAGAAGGTTCCCTGATCGTTCACCTTGGCTTCGATCAAGCTGGACTCGCAGCCCCGGACTGGTATGAACAAACAAACCATCCTTACCTAGAGGCGATCGCCCAAATTCTCGGCGACCTCAGCACCGAGCCGAATTTGCAAACCTTAGAATTCATGGTTTCCTCCGGCGGTGATCCGCTCAAAACCCTGCAAGTCCAGCTCGATCGAGAGACATTCCCACCAGGACAAGAGGCCTCCGTGTGCGCGAGGCTTCAACCTCAAACCATCTATAGCTTTTCCACTATTCCCGATTCAGCCCTTGGAATGTCAAGCTAGGTTCAGGATTAAAGAGGGCAAATTGAAATGGACATGAATGTTGGTGACTTTCTCAACCGGCTCGACCTCAGAGGACAAGCCCTTAAAGGCACCAACCTCGGAGGTGCGGAACTCCGGGGAGCGAACCTCAGAGGAACAGACCTCCGAGAAACCAACCTCAGCGAGGCTATTCTCAGGTATGCAGACCTGATCGAAGCCGACCTCACCCGCGCCAATCTCAGCGGGGCGGACTTAGCTGAGTCATTTCTCAATTTAGCCAACCTCACCAGAGCCGATTTGACCGGTGCTGTCCTCCGAGAAGCTACTCTCGTAGGAGCCGAACTCACCGGAGCCAACCTCAAAGGCGCAAGTTTGATCAAGGCAAATTTAGTTGGAGCAAATCTCCAAGAAACTAACTTAACCAGAGCCAACCTCAGCGGCGCCGATTTTCGCGGTTCTCAAATGACCAGCGCTATTTTAGACAAAGCTGTTTACAACAATCGAACGATCTTTCCCGAAGGTATTGACCCAGGCAAAATGGGAGCAATTTTGCTAGCTCCCAATACCTCGCTCCCAGGATTAAATCTGGCTATGGTAGATTTGACCGGAGCAGATTTACAAGGATCTGATTTGCGGCGGACAAACTTATACAAAGCTATTTTATTTGGAGCTAAGCTCGATCGGGCAAACCTCGCAGGAGCCAACCTCAGCGGAGCGGATTTGAGAGAAGCCAGTTTGAGCGGCACCATTTTAGAAAAAGCGGTTTATAGCAACCAAACATTGTTTTCAGAAGGGATTGACCCTCGCGCAGGCGGAGCTTATTTAATTGCTCCCAATGTATCGCTGCAAGGGATCAACTTAACCGGAGCCGACTTAAACGGGTCAGATTTAAGCGGAGCTAATTTGAGCAATTCTAACTTAAGTTCGGTCAATTTCAAAAATGTAGACCTCAGCAGAGCCAGCTTAAAAAAAGCTTACCTCAAAGGTGCAAACTTGGAAGGAACAGATTTGAGAGGAGCAGATTTAAGCGGCGCAATTTTGCACCAAGTAAACTTGAGTTCTGCTGACCTCCGGGGTGTAGACTTAACCAGGGCTGACCTCAGCGGGGCTAATTTAAGTGATGCTGATTTGAGGGAGACAGATTTTACCGGAGCTACTTTGGTGTTTGCTAACTTGAGCGGCGCAGACTTAAGAGGTGTAGACTTAACAAAAGCTGACCTCAGTGGCGCTAAGTTAAACGAAGCTGACCTCAGAAAAGCAGACTTGATGAGAGTAAACTTGGAGGGAGCAGATTTAACTGAGGTAGATTTGAGCGATGCTCATTTATTTAGAGTTAATCTCAGGGGTGCTAATCTGAAAGGTGCTAACCTGAAAGGTGCAAGTTTTAAAGGGGTATCTTTGACCGACGCTTATTTGAGCGAAACGGATTTGACTGATATAAATCTGACTCCTAGTTTCTTTGAACCGTCATTAGAATCGGAATGATAATTAGTTATTAGTTATTAGTTATTAGTTATTACATTAGTTATTAGTTATTAGTTATTAGTTATTAGCTAATAACTGCGGAATAACAAATAACCATTAACAAATAACCACTAACCACTGACAACTGACAAATGACTACTGA
>JAJAYT010000084.1 GCA_026786085.1 Microcoleus sp. CAN_BIN18
CAGCAGCATGATGTCTTGGGCGACGAATACTCCTATTTGTGCCGAATACATCACCAGCATCAGGAAGTAAAAAAGTTTCGGTTTGCGATCGACTTCCCATGCCGCAAAAATAGATAACGTTGTCACCAATCCCGCCAACAACACCAGCGGAACTGACAGCCCGTCAACCGAAACAGACCAGTTGAGGCCTAAAGAAGGTATCCAGGAATATTTCTCGACAATTTGGAAAGTAGAGATGCTCGGATCGTAGTGAGTCCAAAACACCCAGCACATTAATACAAAGTCTGTAATGCCTACGCCTAGGGCATACCAGCGCACAGTTTTGCCGTCTGTATCGGGCAAAAAAGGGATGGCGAGGGCAGCGATGAGGGGTAGGATGACAATTGCGGTTAGCCAAGGAAATTGATCCGCTATCATGATATTGAGCATAAATACTTAATTGGAAGTTGCCACGATTATAATACTAAGTTTAATCAAAAATTAAGATTTGTAAATATTTTTTTATATCAATGGCAAGAAAATATAAATCATAGATTTCCCAAAATGTCAAGATACTTAGTACGTATTTATGCAGCTTGCTGAAAATCATGGAACAGTCTCTGTAGGGCGCGTCGCCATTCTTTAATCCCTTGCATGGCGATCTGAGAGCGACGCACCTGTTCCGCGTACTCCCCCTAATGATTGTTCTGTAGCACGAGTTTTTATGGCTGGCACTGTGACTCACGGTTTGGGGCAGGTCTTATTGGCGAAGTCACAGCTATAAATATAGGGTTTCTGCCAACTCAGAGGAATTTCTAGCAAATCCCTGGTTCCAGTCATTCCCTGTCCCAGAAACAGCAGCACAGCGATCGAGTTCAAGATGACATGGACAGTGCGCCACCGATTCGATCGATCTTTGTAAATGTCTTGAATAATGGCAAGGGAGAAAACCATCAGTAGCGCAGCGGTGATCCCAATGTAGTAGTGAGACCAATACCATTCATCGGTGCGCCGATAAACGCCATCTTGATCGCCAAGAATCACCAAACCAGCACCAGTCAAAGTCGCAAATATGCCACGCCATAACGCCGGTGTCGATCGATACAACATGACCAAAGAGGCGATCGTGGCAACAAACATCAGCACAATGAAAATTACCTGAAACGAGTTTTTGCTCCAAACATCCTTGCTCAAAATATGCTCAAAAATCGCGTAACCTAGCCCCAACAGCGTCACTCCTACCACAGAGCCTGACAGAATTTTACCTGCTTTGACGTGTTCTGCGCCGACTACAGGGGGAATTTTGCTCTTATCCCCAGATGCAATTTGCTGGCGGCGCTGCATGGTTTGCCAAGCCATATTCAGCACCACGCCCAGCATCGGAAAAACGATCGCCACAGCTACAACGGGATGCAGCAAAGCCATAAAATCTTTAAATTCCATAAAGCACCTTTTTGTTTTTAAAGTCGATCGAACCTCAGATGTTACACCATTCTCAAGAACAGGCAAGATGCCTGTTCCACAAAACAGCAAGTTTATTGTCGGGTGTCAGCAGCCACAGGCAAGACGCCTGTGCCACCAAACATCAAATTGCTGGCGGGGTGGGCATCCCGCCAGCAGTAAAAAAAATTATTTGCGGTACAAAATGTGACTTTGAGCCAAGTATGACAGTTTAAAAAACAGTTACTGAATACCCGCGCCTAAGTCCTATTTGAAGTTAGCGAAATAATTCTTTGTTATTCAGAATAGTCGGCCAATTCTTGTTTGCTAAAGCAATGTGACCGGGAATATCACCCATCCACTGTGCCTGTACTTTCTTGTCGTAGTTGAGATAAAGCTTCCCATCAACAATTTTCCAGGCATCAGGTTGGGTAGCAACAAGATTGCCTTCACTCGCAGCTTGGGCGCAATATCCACCGTATTGAGGAGCATACTTTTCAGGATTTTTAGCAAACAAATCGCGGTTTGCTGCACTAGCAAATATCCAAGTTGTTCCGCCCCAATTATGTTTAAATTGGCTAACTCCCATCACTAATTTGCCTTGGGTGAAATAGGCTACAACATCCTGACCATCAAGAGCCACACCTTTCTCTGTATAATACTTAGGATGAACAGTTGTTGTGCTGCTTTTTCCAGCACAAGGATTAGCTTTACCCGCACAAGGATTGGCTTTTCCAGCACAAGGATTTTTGCCAGCGCAAGGATTTTCTTTACCCGCACAAGGATTAGCTTTTCCAGCGCAAGGATTGGCTTCTGCAATTTTGGATGAAACTGTTGTAGAGTTTAAGTTAGTGGAAGCCTTGAAGTTGGCGTAGCTATCATTAGCTGTTACCAAACCTAAAATGGTGGCAATGGCGATCGTGGTAATGTATTTTACTTTCATCTGTTTAATTTCTAGATAAATTTTTAGTAGTTTCAGACCAGATATTTGCTTGAAAATTCGGCGTTGCTGAATTGGGAGATGAAATCTGTAAGAGCAATCCCACGCCCGGTTGCCCCCACCGCCGACGGGGTAAGCACTCTTGGCTTTACCCCTACAGACCCATCATACTTTCATTCAGCAACGCCAAATCCTTCAAACATCCTAAAGAAACCAACGAGTGCCCTCAAATATGTAATACAAACCTGTCAGAATTAGAGCGATACTTCCAAAGCGGAGAATCAACTCGGAATGCTGCATCAAAGTCTTAGCTTGCTTGGCAAAACCAGTCAATAGACTGGCAAGAAAAATGATGATTGTATATCCCAGACCATAACAGATCATAGTCAAGGTTCCTAGTAATTGTGAACCAGTAGCCGCTGCCGCTGCTAGTACAGCAAATAAAACTGGACTGGCACAGGGAGAACTCACCAAACCAAATGTCACTCCTACTCCATAGGGCCCCAAATTGGAAGCATTTATATTGACTCCTGGTAAAGGCAATTTCACAATTCCTAGCAAGCTCAAACCCATGATAAAAATGATGGTTCCTACAGCAATGTTAATGTAGCCCCGGTAATCCACCATGACAGCCCCGGCAAATGAAGATGCCAGCCCGAAAAAGCTAAGAATTGTCACAACTCCCAACACAAACAAACTGGCTTTAACAAAAGCATCTCGCCGGGAAGTGATATTGCGAGTACCAATGTAGCTCAAATTAACGGGTAACATTGCCAGAATACAGGGTGAAATACTGGCGATCAAACCACCGATAAACGCCAGGGAAAACAACACCAGTGGGTTAGCTGTATCTTGCTGGCTGAACCACTGCTGATAGCGGTTTTCCGTTACCGAAATCAGATGTTCAATTGCCTGAGAAATGGGGCCTATGATGACCAGTGCAAGCACTAAGCCCAAGACTACCAATCCACCCCAAAATAGCCATCTATTCGGAAATTTGAAAACTTTGGTGCTTTTGGTTTGGGGTTCAGGCTTTTGAAGATTTGTCATGGGGTTCTCCTGGGATCTTTAATCGGACTTACGCAAAAGTAATGTATTTCTGTCAGTGCGAGGGAAGTGAAGTAATCTCAAAACATTGCTACACAGTTATAATGCGTAAGTCCTGTTTAATCAGCTCTTACCGATAACCTGAAACAGCTATTTTTTTGCAAGCGCCCGATCCAGCACGGTTGTATAGGCAGATTTGTTGGGATTGTTACGATGCTGCGCTAGAATATTTCCTGTGGCAGGATCGATGATAGTTAGCATTCCCGTTTGGGATTTATTAGCGGCTAAAAATTGGCTAAGTCCTAACCCTTTCGCTGTGGCTTCTGCTTTAGTAATGGTTGATTTATCTGTCACATCTAGCACCACAAAATTCACTTTTCCTGCATATTGCTGTTTCAGTTGGGAAATGGTAGGGGCAATGTTTTTGCAGGCAGCACACCAGCTTGCATAAACGTCAACTATGACGGGCTTTCCTTGTAATTGTTTTGCTAGTGGGCCTCCTACGTTTCCTTGCTTGGAAGCGCAGGGGTTTTTGGAGGCGCAGGGGTTTTTGGACGCGCAGGGGTTGGTTTGCGCGATCGCACTATTAGGTATAGCAGAGGTATTGAGTGTCGTGGCAGTCACCAGCGATACTGTAACTACCAAACTACTTAGACATAAGCTGAGCCATAATGCTGGTTTACGCATATTCAATCTCCAAAATCTAGGGTTTATGTACAAGAGGGCGAATAGAAAACTCTTTGAGTTTCAATCCTGAATCTAGACAAAGAGTAACTCATCGCTCTATGACTTGAGATTAACAGCATTAAATTCTCGAAATATGAGTGTAAGATGAAAACCAGATGGATTTTGGATAAAAATCATGGGCGGTTGCTAATTGGTCAGCCAAATTGATTTACGTGGTTCTTCATCTAAAATTAATCTGTGCCTTATCCAGAGATCATCTAGTTGCAAGGAATGTCTTATAGAGTGGAGATTAACCCTAACTATCTTTTAGTAGTGCAGTAATTTAACCGCGAGTTGAAAATTATGACAGGAAAAGACTGGTTAGTGACTGATGATGGACAGTACCATGTTTGTGAGGCTAGCAGTCAAATTGAAGATTTGACTCATCCTTACCGACTTTACCGATTTTTAACTGACTTGGAAGATGTCTTAGAGCAAATTAGTGATGATTCTTTACGACTCCAGGCAATTTTTCCCCTTGTCCGCAGGTTGTTAGATAGTTCCCCCTGGTTTCAAATGTCTCTCCTTGAGCCTGACTCTGAGACTGGCTGGGCGGTACAAACACTTTATGATGAACCGTTTTTTCCTCTGACTGTGCAGTTGGTGGCTTGGGCTCCGGGTGCGGTTTCTCCGATTCACAATCATGCTAGTTGGGGAGTGGTGGCGCTACTGGGTGGAGAGGAGAAAAATACTTTGTGGAGGCGATCGCCAATTCCGAAGTTTCCCGATAAAATCAAAACAGTGGGCGATATTTTGCTTGCACCAGGTGACGTTTTGTGCTTGATGCCTGATGCGATTCATCATGTGGAAGCGCTCGGAGATGAACCAACAATTAGTTTTAATCTTTATGGTGAAACAGATTATGCTCGACGCTTTGAGTTTAACCAAATTCAAGGCACTGCGGAAAACTTTTAAGCGAGCATTCTGGTGGATTTTTCTATCTACAGGACTTACCCATTGATACCAAAGAAACCGGGTTTTTTAGCGAATCTCCCGATTGAAACGAATGATTTTCGTGAAAAAACCCGGTTTCTGACTTCCCGTGAAATCTTAATCTAGTTGGATTTATTCTAATTTTTATGCTTAATTTCCCTCACTACTACTGACCAACAAATGAAGCATATTCGCCAAGTTAGAGCCTCTATTAACCATCTCACTGGTAAGCGAATTTCCACTTCTTCGCTTCAGTTTCGCCTGACTCTGGAATTGCTCGCACTCTCTATTTTAGGACTTAGCAGTGTGGCATTTTGGGCTGGCTGGCAAAGGTCGCAAAATCTAGTTGGTGCCTACAAACAAACGCTGGAATATATTGGAATGCGTTTTCCAGAACAGGTTGAACTTTATAGTGAAATGGATTCAATAGAAACTGGCTTGACTCGAAGTGTTCATAAAGCTTCTACAGGAGGAATCATGGTCTGGGTGAAGCGAAATGATGGGATGCTTTTGGTTAATTCACCTGATATGGATATGCAATCTTCTAAGATTACGAAGATGATCTCGTTGACGGAAGTGCCGGCTGAGCCGACTTTTGTTCAGGTGGACGATCGCTATTTGGTGATTTGTAGCACAACTCTGAGGATCAAAAATCAGTTGGTGGGTACGATATATTTCTCTCAAGATATCACTGATGAGCAACGTGAATTAAATGATGGGATTCGGAGTCTAATTGTTGTCAGTATTGTGGTAATCTTAGTGTTGATGTTGGCGATCGCCAGTCGCATTCGTCACGCTCTACGCCCTCTGGAACAGATGAGTCAGGTTGCTAGCACTTTGTCTGCTGATAATTTGCAGGCGGCAAAACTCCAACTGCATCAAGCTCCTGATGAAATTTTAGGACTTGCACAAACCTTTAATGAAATGTTGTTTCGATTGTCGGGTTCCTGGGAGCAACAACGCCAATTTGTTGGTAATGTTTC
>JAJAYT010000085.1 GCA_026786085.1 Microcoleus sp. CAN_BIN18
TATATTTTTTAACGGGCTTTCATACAACCCAAACTGTCAACTGTTAACACACCCCCCACCCCGGCGCGGGCGGGCCGGATCCCAAAAAATTAACCCGGGTCGCCCCCCGCCCCGCCCCTCTCCTCTATCATTCCGGTGCAACCGGAATTGATATCACTCATGAGACCAAAATTTTGTCTGTATCCTAAACTACAATTAACCGCCACCTTAAAAAAAGTAGACATATATTAACAAAGTAAATGTGCGATCGCTCAGATATTTAGAGCTTATTGACAATCGATTTGAATTGCCCCCGATCGCCATTCGCTACAACCTTTGCCCAGTAAGTCTTGGTTTGAACCAGTTTTGATAAGCAGACCCGATCGCCCTTCCCAACGGTTCGTTATCGATAGCGCACTCCTAAAAGATTTACTTATCAGTTAAATTTAATATTTGTTTTATAATTGCAGCAAGAGTACGGTAAACTGAATCATTAAGCCAAGAAAACGTGGAGCTCGCTGTTGGCGAGTTAACACAACTTGGCCGATCGCAATATGCAAGTTAATCAAAAGTGTAAAATCAGCAGGGATATTGGAAAGATGTATGCTAGCAATAAATCTTTCGAGCCCTCCTGCTTTGCCCGCGCTCAAAATAGTTTGCTAATAGGCATGAAGCAAACAGCAAAAAAGCGCTTTGATAAACTTCAGTGATGTCGTTACAGAAGATTTATGAATAGGAGCGAAGCTAGGCTATGACAAAGTTTTCAGAGCAATTTTCCCGGCGTAAATTTATCGTTACCGCAGGTGCATCTGCCGTCAGTACAATACTCCTCAAAGCTTGTACTCCCGCAGAACCAGGTGGTACAGCCGGTGCCGGCGGTGGCGCTACTCCCGGTAGCGCGGCATCCCCAGCGGCTACATCAGCAGTTGCTGTGGCCAACGAGAAAAGAGTAGAGGGCATCGAAACTACAAAAGTTACCCTGGGATATATCCCGATCGTCGAAGCAGCAGGGTTAATTATTGCCAAAGAAAAAGGTTTTTTTGCCAAGTATGGCATGACCGATGTCACGGTTGCCAAACAAGCCAACTGGGGTTCGGCTAGAGACAACGTAGAAATCGGCTCAGCAGGCGGCGGCATTGATGGAGGCCAGTGGCAAATGCCCATGCCTTATCAAATTAGTGAAGGTCTGATTACCAAAGGTAGCGTCAAAATCCCGATGTATGTTCTAGCCCAGTTGAACACTCAGGGAAATGGAATTGCGATCGCCGGAAAACACAAAGGCAAAGGCATCGGGCTCAAACTAAACCAAGCGGCCCAAGACTACATGAAAGGGCTCAAAGCAGCAGGCACGCCCTTCAAAGCAGCCTACACCTTTCCCAAAGCCAACCAAGATTTGTGGATTCGCTACTGGCTAGCAGCTAACGGCATCAATCCCGACACAGATGTTGAGTTGCTAACAGTACCGGCGGCCCAAACTGTGGCCAACATGAAAACTGGCAGCATGGACGCTTTCAGTACAGGCGACCCCTGGCCCCTGCGGATTGTCCAAGAGGATATCGGCTTCATGTCCGCCCTCACGGCCCAAATCTGGAAAGATCACCCCGAAGAGTATCTAGCTATGCGTGGCGACTGGGTAGACAAACATCCCAAAGCCACCGAAGCCATGCTAGCAGGACTGATCGAAGCGCAGCAGTGGTGCGACAAACCAGAAAATCGGGCCGAATTAGTGGCGATTGTTTCCGGCAGAAACTACTTTGACGTACCTCCGGCAGTTTTGACACCTCCCTACGAGGGCAAGTACAAGATGGGTGACGGCCAAGCAGATATCAACGATTTCAAAATGGGCCCGCTGTACTGGAAAGACGACCTCGGCAACGTTTCCTATCCTTATAGGAGTCATGGTTTGTGGTTCTTAACCGAAAGCGTGCGCTGGGGCTTCCTGCCAACTAACACCTTGGCAGATTCTAAGACAATTATCGGCAAAGTCAACCGCGAAGATTTGTGGAAAGCCGCAGCAAAATTGCCCGGAGTTGCTGATGCTGACATTCCCAAAAGTACGTCTCGCGGCATTGAAAAGTTCTTTGATGGCAAAGAATTTAACCCGGAAAAGCCAGAAGATTATCTCAAGAGTTTGGCAATTAAGAAAGTGTGATGGGGTCTTAAGTAGGTCATTGCAAAAAAACAATAGTATCTGGTAGGGGCGGGTTTAGCTAAGAATCTATGATACCAGCGAGAACATCAAGGCAAAACCCGCCCGACCCATCTAATGTTTATTTGTACCCACCTACTTAGCTTTCCATAATTTAGTCTCGGAAAGAAACAGCAGAAACATAGGAGATGAGCAAGATGGCTGCAAGCACAAATCGGAGAGGCGGAGTCGATGTCCAAGGAGCGCTGGGCGAGTTTTGGAAGAAGAATTCCTCAAATATATTGCCGCCAATTTTAGGCCTGTTGGGGTTTCTGCTAATTTGGCAATTCCTGTCAGGTACTGGAATCATCAAGTTGCCACCTCCGACTAGCGTTTGGACGGATGAACGGACGCGGATTTTGTTGCTGTTTCCTTTCATGAACTCCAAAACCTACGGAGTCGGCTTATTTTTGCAAAAATTTGCTAGTTTGGAACCGGTTGCAAAGGGCAACACTAAGGCGGCGGCGGTGGGCAATAGCGTGGGAGTTTTGGTAGGTACGAATCCCTTGCTGAACAAGGCTTTAGACCCGATTTTCCAGTTTTTGCGGATGGTGGCACCTCTGGCTTGGGTACCCATTGCCCTGGCTGCACTCCAACAAAACGAACCTGCTGCTTTGTTCGTAATTTTTATTACCTCAGTGTGGCCGATTTTAATCAACACCGCTGAAGGTGTCCGCCAAATTCCTGACGATTACAACAACGTAGCGAAAGTGCTGCAACTTACTCAGAAGGAATATTACA
>JAJAYT010000086.1 GCA_026786085.1 Microcoleus sp. CAN_BIN18
CTTTTGTCAACTGTCAACTGTCAACTGTCAACTGAATGAACTGCCTTTAACCAGCCCTGCTACAATCCACATAATCTCCATTTAACTTTTGCAGTAGACCTCCATGAGTGAAACCGTCCTAGAAGTTCGCAACCTGCGGGTTCAATTTCAATCTGCGGATGCAGGCGATGCGTCCGCAACAGTCAAAGCTGTTGACGGCATTTCTTTTGAGGTGAAGCGAGGGCGAACTCTGGGAATTGTGGGAGAATCGGGTTCGGGAAAATCGGTAACATCCCTGGCTGTTATGGGTTTGCTGTCTAGTTCGTCAACCAGAATTGAGGGCGAAATTTGGTTTTATCCCACCAAAGACGGTGCTAGCAATGCGGCTGTGAATCTGCTGGAAATGTCTGACACGGAAAAACAAACATACCGAGGCAGCCAGATTGCGACGATTTTTCAAGAGCCGATGAGTTCGCTCAATCCGGTTTATACGATCGGCTTTCAACTCACTGAAGCCATTTGTCTGCACGAAAAGGTGTCGCAGACAGAAGCGCGGCGCAAAGCTGCTTCTCTGCTGCAAGAGGTGAAGCTGCTAGCGAGTGACGAAGAACTCCGGCTGCGGTGTTTGCCCCAGGGGCAAGAAGCAGTTGGGGAAGACGACGATCGCAATTTGATGCAATTCATCAACCGCCAAAAACAGGCTATGCTCGATCGCTATCCCCACGAACTATCAGGCGGTCAAATTCAGCGTGTGATGATTGCAATGGCCATTTCTTGCAATCCGACATTATTAATTGCCGACGAACCGACAACAGCTTTAGATGTCACCGTACAAGCCACAATCTTAGCTTTGCTGCGCGAGTTGCGGGACTCTAGAGGCATGGCAATGATTTTTATTACCCACGATTTGGGCGTCATTGCTGAAATTGGCGATACGGTGGCTGTGATGTACCGAGGTAAGATTGTGGAGTGTGGTGCGATCGAGCAAATCTTCAGCAATCCCCAACATCCTTACACAAAAGGTCTGTTAGCTTGCCGCCCAACTCTCGATCGGCAACTGCGCCGCTTACCGACAGTTTCCGATTTTATGGATGTCACCACAAATGCTAGCGGCGAATTGGTAATTGTCGAGAAAAATGCCGATATAGACGGCGACAGCAGCGGGGGAAATCCCGTTTTTGCAACAGGAAAACCGCCTCGACTGCCGCATATTTCCGGCCCTTTGCTAGCTGTTAATAATTTGCGAGTTGGTTTTCCGGTGCAGGGAATGTTTGGGGAAACTAAACGCTTGTTTCTGGCAGTAAACGATATTTCTTTTGAAGTTTATCCGGGTGAGACTTTGGGTTTGGTGGGCGAATCTGGCTGCGGCAAGTCTACTTTGGCGAGAGCTTTGCTGCAATTAATTCCGATCGCTAGTGGTAAAGTATTTTTTGAAGGTCAAGAAATTACGCCTCCTGCGAAAAGTAGTTCGGTATCGCAGTGGCTGGCTAATTATCGGATGCAAAAAGAGTACGATCGCAAACTGCGGTGGCTGCGGCGCGATTTGCAAATTATCTTTCAAGATCCTTTTAGTTCTCTCGATCCGCGCCTGAATATTGGGGCGGCGGTGATGGAACCGATGGTGATTCATAACTTTGGGAAAAATAAAAAAGAACAGCGCGATCGCGCGGCTTATTTGTTGGATAGAGTGGGTTTAAATCCCGATTTCATGCGGCGCTATCCTCACGAGTTTTCGGGCGGACAGCGGCAGCGAATTTGTATTGCTAGAGCTTTGGCTTTGAATCCTAAGTTTATTATTTGCGATGAGTCGGTTTCTGCATTGGATGTGTCGGTACAGGCGCAAGTCTTAAATTTGCTGAAGGAGTTGCAAACAGAGTTTGGACTGACTTATATTTTTATTTCTCACGATTTGAGCGTGGTCAAGTTTATGAGCGATCGCGCGATCGTCATGAACAAAGGTAAAATCGAAGAAATTGGCACAGCAGAGCGCATTTACCGCCAACCGCAACAAGCTTACACCAAGCAACTTATAGCTGCTATTCCGGCGGGTAATTTGGCACGAATTCGGGAACAGCAATTAGGGCGATCGGCTACTGTGTCTCAATTGGAACAGCAGCCCGTATCTCCTGTCGATGAATCGAAACACCATTAATTTATATCTTTCTGCCTTTTTTGTAAGCACTTATCACTTGCCTAATGTTGCATTATGTGTCACGACGAGTTACACAGAATGTTTTTTAAATTTTATATTTGTAAATTAGATCAATTCCGGTTGTACTCAGACATGATAGAGGAGACTGCACGCGCCGTCTCCTGATTTCTAATAATTCCGATGCAATCGGAAACGATATTAGAAGGTATTCTTCATATTTAATTCAGAATTTTTGAGTAAACTTAAATCCACTTATCCCGAAAGGACTTTAGAACTACTGCTATATTAGGCAAAATGTCTAATGACAAACAGCAACAGCTAGTGCAATATTAGAGATAAATCACTCTATATCTGTCGGCTTATGAAAAAATACCAACCAACTAAAAATAGATTACTCGCTAACTCCGTAAATACACTTAAGTATCTCAACGATCTGTAGTGTTTAAGGTGCAACCTAAGCACCCTACGAGTAGAGTTTTTGTGTAAGTCCTATTTTAAAACCATAGATTTCGCAAACAAGTCAAACTGTACAGTAGTATTTAAACATTTTGATCGGGGTTTTACTAGCAAGAAAAAAGTAAATTAATGAATATAAGAATGAAAAATTTACTTGAAATCCCAGCAATATTTAAAACAGCAGATCAGTTGATTTTGTTAAAAACATTCCTGGAAAAGTTTATATCACCAGTGCATAAAAAACAGCAGCTATTAGTCAGGATTGAAACTCAAACAAACTTAAATATAGCTAAAAGCATACCAAATAGTTTATGTTTGTCTCTGATAATTGTGCTGTTTTTATGCGACTGGTTTTGGGGAGCAACTAACGGCGATAATTTCTACCGAATTAAGCTGGTAATTGCAATTTTGGGAGTAGCAACTATTGTACTTTTGGCGCTATCGGATCTGTGGAATGCTGTTGCGGGGAACGATCGCCGCAAATCTAGCACACCAGACGAGGGCGATCGTTTTTTTACCATTTCGCCAGATATACTGTGCATTGTTGGTTTCGACGGTTATTTCAAGCACCTCAACCCCGCAGCCGAAAAAATCCTCGGCTATTCGCCAGCAGAAATGCTAGGTCAACCCTTCATTGAATTTGTGCATCCAGACGATCGCGAAAGTACCTTAAAAGAAGCCGAAAGTGTTGCTGCTGGCAATCCTACCATTTCGTTTGAAAATC
>JAJAYT010000087.1 GCA_026786085.1 Microcoleus sp. CAN_BIN18
ATTTACAGGCTTTTATGTGTGAGAAAATCAGCTATATTCACTGGTTTAAGGAAATCGTATTTAATTGCTAAAATCAGCAGTTGATAGGATTCGTGTATCTATTTTTAGAATCCTCTTAATAAGCATTCAACACTTCTGGTATGGATGACTTGATAAAGTTGCTAAGGAAATTTCCTTTGTCCACTTCTGAGAAGATTTTGATTGGTAAAGAATTTGCTCGGATAGGCAATCTTTGGCAGCCATTTTGCAATCAGTAACAATCAGCCCAAATAATCCATAGTTACTGTCTAAAGTTCGTTGTAATTCTTCTATATTTCCTTGTAATAAGGTATAGGATAGTTTTACTGGCAAAGTATGAGATAACATATTGAAATCAACTGTTTGCACAGCAAAGATTGTGCCATGCCAATAGTTCTTATAATTTTCCCAGTTTTTCACAGTCGCCAGACCCAAAGAAAATGTCGCGATCAGGGTAAATCGCCCCAAACTCTTAATCATCGTAGTCGGGTTGATCCGGGGAAGTTTTTGCTTCATAATGTGCTTCATAAGGTAAACAGCCAAATGAATCTGAGTGAGAATATATCTAATATAACTTCAGCTACATATTATTTGCGCGTTGGCAACAAGAGACGATCGCAGCCATAAAAACCCGCCGAAACCAGCAAAGCTTACAAGCACTAGAAGAAGTTGTACAATACGACCTCGAACATTTCAACTATCCGATCGCGTGTAGCCAGCCGTAGGCATCGCCAACCAAATTTGGGACAGCCTACTCAACCACATCCGTCACCTCAACAAAGAACAAAGGCACACCCCAAGATGTGCCTTCCATCAACCCATTAATTAGAAGTCGAAGCAGCCAACTCAGCCAAACGATCCTGCTGATCCTGAGAAATGCAAGTCTGAATAATCTCCTCAATATCCCCTTCCAAAACACTATTGAGCGAAAAATTCTCCCCCAAACGGTGGTCGGTAGCCCGATTATCCTTATAGTTGTACGTGCGAATTTTTTCCGATCGCGAACCAGTACCAACCTGCCCCAAACGCCGCTCCTTCACCTCATCCTGCTGCTCCCGCAACTTAATGTCATAGAGCTTCGCGCGCAAAATCTGCATCGCCCGCTCCTTATTCTGCAACTGACTGCGCTCCTCAGTACAGAAAATCCGAATCCCAGTCGGCTTGTGAAACAAATCCGCAGCAGTTTCCACCTTGTTCACGTTTTGGCCGCCAGCACCGCCCGATCGAGCCGTACTCATCTGAATATCCTTCGGATCGATGTGAATCTCCACTTCATCAACTTCCGGCATCACCGCCACCGTCGCCGTCGAAGTATGAATCCGGCCACTAGCCTCAGTCATCGGCACCCGCTGCACCCGGTGTACCCCAGCTTCAAACTTCAGCTTGCTATAAACGCTATCGCCCGTGATTTCCAGAATCACCTCTTTAAAACCACCCATGTCCGCCAGTGACTCGCTCACCAACTTGACCTGCCAGCCTTCAGTTTGAGCGTAGCGCGAATACAGCCGCAGCAAATCACCCGCCCAAATACTAGCCTCATCTCCGCCAGTACCCGCACGAATTTCTAGCATAATATTCTTATCATCGTTCGGGCCACGAGGCAGTAACAAAACCTTCAAACGACTCTCGAAATGTTCCGATTTTGACTCAAGTTCCTCAACTTCCAGCGCAGCCATTTGCTGCATTTCGCGATCGCTCGCAGCTTCCTTCAGAACTTGCCGCGCACCCACCAAATCTTCCTGAGTCGTTTTCCACAGATCAAAAGTATCGACTACTGCCTCCAAGGACGATCGAGCTTTCGCTACCCGCTGAAACTCATAATTATCCCTAGCCACATCCGGGTCAGCCATGCGGCGAGTCAACTCATGAAAAGTTTGCTCCACCGACTTCAATTTATCCAGCAAATAAGATTCAGCCATTGTCAAATGTCCTCCGTAAATCGATTTGAGATTTGAGATTTGAGATTTTAGACTTTAGATTTGAGAATTGAATAGCAGTTGGGATAGAACGTCGATCGCACTCAACTGCCGCATTGCAACTCTTCAATCTAAAATCTAAAATCCGAGGGTGGCAAGTTGTCGTCAGCAAAAACTACTCTCAACAAACTGCGGACAATTGACAATCCGGCTACTTCTTCTTTTTGCCTTTAGCAGCATCTGATTTGGTTTCTTCCATTTTCAGAGGCCCAGAGGAAGCATCTGCCTGCGGCATTTCTACATCTGTCATGCCATATTTCCGCATAAAGCGTTCCACACGACCTTCAGTATCAATAATCTTCTGAGTGCCAGTATAAAAAGGATGATTCCCCGACCAAACATCAACTTGAAGTTTGGCTCTAGTCGAACCAACCGTCATCACGTGTTCCCCGTTGCAAAAAACCTGAGATTCGGGATACCACTCAGGGTGAATGCCAGCTTTCGCCATTGTTTTTGCCCTCTAATTTTTGACTTTACAACCATTTTAGCTGTCCTAGGACTTGCATACCAACAAAAGCAGCAATTTTCCGCGATCGTTGGCTGTGAAAGCGCGAATCGGGAATCAGAAATAGACCTTGAAAAAAAGAAGGATGGAATCTGGATAATTTTTCCTTCTTCCTTCTTCCTTCTTCCTTCTTCCTTCTTCCTTCTTCCTTCTTCCTTCTTCCTTCTTTGCTCGATTACCGCTTCGAGTATTGAGGAGCCTTCCGAGCCTTCCGCAAACCGTATTTTTTCCGCTCTTTCGCCCGTGGGTCACGAGTCAAATAGCCCTCAGTTTTCAGAGGTTTGCGGTTGTCTGGGTCTAATTGACAAAGTGCTCTAGCGACACCCAAGCGAATCGAGTCAGCCTGACCTGTCAAGCCACCGCCTTCGACTTTTACCAAAATGTCATACTCATTTTCCAGACCCAAAGTTTCCAGAGGAGCCTTAGCTAGAGCCAAATAAGTAGGGTTGAATTGCAGGTACAAATCGCCCTCTTTACCGTTGACAGTTAATACCCCTGTGCCGGGAACCAAACGTACCCGCGCTACTGAACGCTTGCGGCGGCCGGTACCCCAGTACACGGCGCGACCGGTATCTGTTGCTTGCATTACTCATTTCCTCCCGGAATCGTGTGAACAATTAATTCTTCTGGTTGTTGAGCGGAGTGCGGGTGGTTAGGGCCAGCGTACACTTTCAACTTAGTAAACAGTTGTCTGCCCAGAGATGTGTGAGGCAGCATTCCCCGAATCGCTTCTTCGACAATTCTTTCGGGCAAACGTACTTGCAATTTGGCAAAAGTTTCTGTTTTCATCCCACCTGGTCTTCCAGAGTGGCGACGGTAGATTTTCTGGGTGCGTTTTTTGCCAGTAACAACGATTTTTTCAGCGTTGATGACAATTACGAAGTCGCCGGTATCCATAGAAGGAGTGTAAGTGGGTTTGTGTTTCCCCCGGAGGTGCGTGGCAACTTCAGTTGCCAGACGACCCAGCCGCTGGTCTGCGGCATCGACCACGTACCACTTGTGCTCTAGGGAGTCTTTAGTCGGGACGTAAGTTTTGTTCATTGTTAGTTGTTAGTTGTCTGTTAACTGTTCTCAGTTGTTATTTGTTGATTGTTATTTGTTGATTATTATTTGTTGGTTGTTATTTGTGCATTGTTGGCAATAACTAATAACCAATAACTAATAACCAATAACTAATAATCAATAACTAATTTTGGCTGAGTATCATACCAAACTTCTGGAGCAAAGGGAAAGTCTTGATAGAAAACTCTCAGCAGTCACAAACCTTGAGCGGGGGCTGCATATTTTACCAGTTCTCGGCGTTCGTTGACCCAAATATCTGTAAAATCGTCGATCGCCCTTTCCCCGCGACCCACCTGCACCAGCAACCCCACCAGCAGCCGCATCATCCCATACAGAAACCCTCTCGCCTGAACCTCGATATAGATCAGAGGCCCAGAACGGTGACACTCTGCCGCTTGCACGTCAACCCAAGAATGAGGCCTAGCAGACCCCGCACGGTGGAAAGCTGCTAAATGGTGACGCCCGATTAGGGGTTCCATTGCTGCCTGAATCAAAGATTCATCCACCGGCGCGTGATAATAATGCCAAGTAACAGGACGTACAAACAAATTTGCGATCGGGTCTGTATAAAGGGTGTAGCGATAGCGCCGCCAACTGGCTGAGAACCGAGCGTGCCAGGTAGGTTCCACCTTTGCCGAAGCTCGAATTAAAATATCTTTTGCCAGTCGAGAGTTGAGAATGCTTGCCCAGCGGTGAGCCGGAATTGGGCCCTGGGCATCAAAATGGGCTACTTGAGCAGCAGCATGAACTCCGGCATCAGTTCTACCGGCTCCATACAGCGTTACCGGACGCTCTAGAACATTCGAGATTGCTGTTTCAATCTCTTCTTGTACTGTACGCTGGTTCGGCTGTCGCTGCCAACCGTGAAAGTCGGTGCCGAGGTATTGGATCACCAGAGCAACGCGCTGCATCGATTCAGGGTTTTCGATTTGGGATTTTGGATTGTCAATCATAAATCAAAATCTCCAACCCAAAATAGAATTAAACCAGTTCAACGATCGCCATTTCGGAATTGTCACCTTGACGGGGGACAGTACGTACAACACGGGTGTAGCCGCCGTTACGCGAGCCGTACCGTTCTTGTGCTGCTTCAAACAGTGCGTGTACTAACTGTTTGTCGTAGATAAAACCCATAGCTTGGCGGCGAGCGGCTAAGGAGCCATTTTTTGCCAAAGTAATCATTTTGTCCGCCTCTGAGCGCAGCGCTTTGGCGCGGGCGAGAGTGGTAGTGATTTTACCGTGGCGGATTAATTCGGTGGTCAGCGAGCGCAGTAGAGCGCGGCGCTGGTCAGCCGGTTTGCTGAGTTGGGGAACGCGACAGCGGTGACGCATAGCAGTTGGTTATTGGTAATTGGTAATTGGGAAAAAGGTAATTGGGAAAAAGGTAATCAGTAATTGGCTAGAGAGTGATTATTTTCATCCTTGAGCCTGCTGCCGATTACCCGTTAGCCATTACCGTTCGATTAACTTTTAGAGGACTTTTCCTGGGGCAAGGTAATACCCAAGCGCTTTTGTAAAGCTTCAATCACTTCTTCAGCAGATTTCTGCCCGAAGTTCTTGATCTCGAGCAAGTCTTCTTGGGTATAATCCAATAGGTCTGCCACGGAGTTAATCTGAGCTCGTTTGAGACAGTTGTAAGCCCGCACTGACAACTGCAATTCTTCGATCGGAATCTGGCTCCCAAGAATGTCTTCAACTGGATGGCCTGGTGTGGCCACTGTTGTGATGTCTTTGAGGGGTGCAAATAGGTCTACCAGAATATGGGCAGCTTGACTCAGGGCTTCTTGAGGAGCCATGCTGCCATCAGTCCAGATTTCCATAACCAGCCGATCTTTCTCGACTGTGCCACCTAGCCGAGCATCTTCAACGCTGTAGTTGACTCTGCGAATCGGCATGAAAATGGCGTCAATTTGGAGAAAATCCAAAGCCGATCCATCATCGCGAGTGCGGTCTACTGCTCGGTATCCGATGCCTTTTTCGATTCTGAATTCCATTTCCAAAACTGAGCCGGGGGAAAGAGTCGCAATGTACTGCGATTTATCGATCAATTCCACCTCAGAGGGCAAATCAAATCGATCGGCTGTAACTGTGACTGGCCCCTCAATCCGCAACCTGCCGATTTGCGGCTGCTGAGAATGAGTTTTGAGGACAACCTCTTTCATGTTCAGGAGAATTTCCAGAACGTCCTCACGTACCCCTTCGATCGTGGCAAACTCGTGATTGACGCCCGCGATTCGGACTGAAGTTACTGCCGTTCCTTCCAAATTTGACATCAAAACACGCCTAAGCGCATTCCCAACAGTTGTTCCCTGACCGCGATCGAGCGGTTCCAGGACGAATTTTCCGTACTGACTCCGATCTTTGTCAGTGTTAGACTCTATACATTCAATTTGAAACTGCGCCACGGAGTGACCTCCCTTTTCCACTTTGGATTTTTGATTTTGGATTTTAGATTGCAGAGCATACCCCTGAACGGATTTCGGATTTTGGATGGACGGGGCAACAGTTAGAACCATTATTTTTTGACTTTAAGCAGTTAGCCATTATCCAAAATCTAAAATCTAAAATCTCAAATCGTTTTAGACTCTACGCCGCTTGGGAGGGCGACAGCCGTTGTGAGGAATTGGGGTAACATCTCTAATCAGGGTAATTTCCAGTCCCGCCCCTTGTAGTGCCCGAATTGCAGTTTCTCGACCTGCTCCGGGCCCACTCACCATTACTTCTATTTGGCGCATTCCTTGGTCGTTGGCTCTGCGGGCTGCACTTTCTGCCGCTGTTTGAGCTGCAAAGGGAGTCCCCTTCTTAGCTCCTTTAAAACCGCTGGAACCTGCGGATGCCCAAGATATTACTTCGCCGTTAAGGTCGGTAATAGTAACAATCGTGTTGTTGAAGGTAGACTGGATGTAGCCTACCCCATTGGGTACATTCCGTTTCTGCTTTTTCGCACCAGATTTCTTGCCTGTTTGTTGTCGCGCCATATTAGTCTCTTTAACGTTTCTCTCAACTAATGTCCCGAAGCGCTAGGAGCCAGCAGCCCCCAGCGTAGTTTTCCCAAAAAGAGATTACTTCTTGGAAGGTGCCTTTTTCTTGCCCGCAACAGTTCGGCGGACGCCGCGACGGGTTCTGGCGTTGGTACGGGTTCGCTGACCCCGCACTGGCAGACCCAAACGGTGACGCCTACCACGATAAGTCCCGATATCCATCAGGCGCTTGATGTTCATTGACTCCCAGCGCCGGAGGTCTCCTTCGATTTGGTAGGTGCTTTCTACATGAGCCCGCAGAAGTGTCACGTCGGCCTCTGTTAAATCCTTGACGCGAATGTCAGGATTTACGCCTGTTGCAGCGATAATTTCTTGGGCCCGCGACAGGCCTATTCCGAAAATGTATGTCAGACCTATTTCGACGCGCTTATCGCGTGGAAGGTCTACCCCGGCAATCCGTGCCACACTTTTTGTCTCCCTAGTTTTCCTGTTTGGCTACAATATTCTATTAGGCAGCACCTGCGTGCAGTGCCCAATCTTCCTGTTTTCTAACCTTGGCGTTGTTTGTGTTTCGGGTTAGTGCATATCACCATCACTCGACCGCGACGGCGGATGACGCGACATTTCTCACAAATTTTTTTGACAGATGCTCGAACTTTCATCTTTCTTCCTGCCTGGAGAACCCCGCTCTACTGGATAGCAGGCACGCTGGGACTGCCCGTAGAGCGGTGGGAGGAGAGGCTGGGCAAGGTGTAGGCCTCTCCTCGATTAAATTGTATAAAGTGGGGGTTGTTTTATGAAGGAGCCCGCTTGCACCCACTCCCATTGCTGGGGTAAAGTTCGCCTGCATACAAATGTTGGCGATCAATACTTTTGCGGTGTAACAATGACTTAACCCGATACACCGATGGGTTGTTGACTCCCTTCTCGTCAACACTACAAACGTAGCATTATAGCATAAATTTGAAGCTTTTTACCAAATTCTCTCTAATTAAACTTAGAATTAGTTTTTAGAAAGTTTTATCTAAGCCTATTTTTTCCGAAGGCGATAAGTAATTCTGCCTTTGGTTAAGTCGTAGGGAGTCAATTCGACTTTGACGCGATCGCCTGGCAGAATTTTGATGTAGTTGCGGCGGATCTTGCCGGAAATGTGAGCTAGCACGTTAAACCCATTATCTAGGTCAACGCGAAACATCGCATTGGGGAGGGAATCCACCACTGTCCCTTCCATTTCAATTAAATCTTGCTTAGACAATTTGGTATTTACCTCAACTCTACATTTGATTAACTAGGAGTGTTCCAGCATTTACCTCAAAACCTATTTACTGGTAGAGATTAAACGGGAACAGGGGCAAAAATTCGGGTGACTCGATCGACTTAAAGACTCAACTTTCTCGATCGCTTTAGCTTTACTTGAGTAAAATTGTGGCAATTAGTATCGAGTTCAATCCTGGAACTAGCAACCCTTACAAAACCTGAGAGCATCAAAAAGCTCCTAGTTAACACATCTTAGCAAAAGCTGGTGAGTAACAAGCTCTATTGAGAGGGTTCAAGAGTCGCCAGAGAGCGCTTGTTGCAGTTCTGCGGTGACTAATTCCATATCGCGATCGCCATCAACCGCAACTAACTGTTCGCGGGCTCTGTAAAACTCAATCAAAGGCTCAGTTTGTTCGCGATAAACTTGCAACCGGCGACGGATCGTCTCCTCATTGTCATCCTGGCGTCCCCGCGACAATAGGCGAGTCACCAAAACATTATCAGGTACGTCCAAATTGACAGCTCTGATATCGCAGTCCTTACCAGACTTACCCCCAGCACCGCTAACATCACAGAGTAGTGTGTCAAAAAACGCTGCCTGTGCCACAGTGCGAGGAAAGCCGTCCAGAATCCAGCCAGCATTAGCATCTGGTTGATTCATGCGTTCTTGTACGATATCCATCAATAACTGGTCGGGAACCAAATCACCAGCATCCATGTAGGCTTGGGCTTTTAAACCCAAGGGAGTTTTCGCTACCACGCAGGCGCGGAGGATGTCACCCGTAGAAATGTGGGGTATTTTCCAGAGAGCGGCTAAGAGCTGAGCCTGAGTTCCCTTTCCCGCCCCTGGAGGCCCCATAAAGATCAGTTGCATTGCGATTACTTCACCATTCCTTCATATCGCTGGGAGATGACGTAAGTTTGAATTTGCTTAGCAGTTTCGATCGCGACACCTACTAAAATCAGTAAGGAAGTTGCACCGAAGCCTCTAAAAGTTTGGACTCCGATCGCGCTTTCCACAGCCGTTGGTACAATAGCTACCAGACCGAGAAATATCGCTCCCAAGAAAGTCAAACGATTCAAAACCTTCTCCACATAATCGCTAGTTTTCAGACCAGGGCGAATCCCAGGAATACTGGCACCCATTTTCTTCAAGTTCTGAGACATATCTACAGGGTTGACAATCAACGAAGCGTAGAAATAGCTGAAGAACAGAATCAAAGTCAGATAAAACAACGCGTAAGCCCAAGGCGCCGGGCCGCTCGGACTCAAAACATTAGCGACTTGAACCAAAAACGGGTTATTGAGAGACTGAGCGAGGAAAGAAGGCACAATCAACACCGAAGATGCAAAAATAATCGGCATGACTCCGCCTTGATTCAAGCGCAGGGGTAAGTAGCTGCGACTCTCCCGATAAACTTTGCGCCCGACTTGACGGCGAGCAGAAATAATCGGAATCCGGCGAGTACCTTCCTGAACAAAAACAATCCCGACAATCGTCACCAAAAAGACCATCAGCAGCACAAGTACGCGGCCGACAACTTGCGTGTCGCCACTTTGAGCCAATTCAAACGTTTGCCCCAAAGAACGCGGTAAAACCGACACAATGTTGATAAAAATCAACAGCGATGCTCCGTTCCCGATGCCTCGTTCCGTCACCACTTCCGATATCCACATCACAAACATCGAGCCGGCTGTTAGAGCCAAAGCTGTTTGTGGGATGAAAAAAGGGCCCGGAGATTGAGCAAAAGGACTGACCCAAATCGCAATGCCAACGCTTTGCAGAATAGCCCAGCCCAGGGAAACGTAGCGAGTGATTTGAGAAATCTTGCGTCGCCCTGCTTCTCCATCATTTTTCTGCATATCTTCTAAACTGGGCAGAGCCGCAGTTAGAAGTTGCACGATAATTGAAGCATTAATGTAGGGCAAAATCCCCAGCGCGAAAATCCCCAAAGCTGATAGCCCGCCTCCTGAAAACAAGTCCAAAAAGCCAATTAAAGGGCTGTTTTGAACGTTTTGGGCAAAGGCGACTCGATCGATACCGGGGACTGGCAAGTGGACACCCAGGCGCACTAAAATCAATAAGCCAAGGGTGACAAGGATGCGGCCTCGCAAACCAGCAGCTTGAGCCATCTGCATGAACGTCTCTTGTGCAGTTGGCGCTTTTTCTCTACTAACGTCCATAGTTACGATTTTGGATTTTAGATTTGGGATTTTTGACTAAATCATTTTCTGATAGCAAGAAGAGAGGATTTGAGATTTGGACATCTTCTCAAACCTCAAATCTTTAGGCAATTAATTCGCAACTTCCGCCGGCGGCTTCAATTTTGGTGCGAGCACCTGCGGTAAAAGCCTTGGCGCGCACTTGCAAAGCCACATTCAATTCGCCATCTCCTAAGATTTTCAGCGGCCCATCGTCTGTCGTGACAATTTTTGCTTGAATCAAAGAGGTGAGAGTAACTTCTGTGTTTGCTGGCAGCGATGCTAATTTACTTACATTAATGATAGTGTACTCTTTGCGGTTCACGATCGGGAAGCTCTTCAGCTTGGGCAGGCGGCGGTAAAGAGGATTTTGCCCACCTTCAAAACCGGGTCTAGTTCCGCTACCGGATCTAGCTTTTTGACCGCGCATCCCTTTACCGGAACTCGCACCTTGACCGGCAGAAATACCTCTGCCCAAGCGACGCGGGCGCTTTGTGGAACCCGCTTTTGGTCGGGCGTCTTGCAATCTCATAGTTTTGGTAGTTGGTAATTGGTAATTGGTAATTGGTAATTGGTAGTTTTGAGTTTTGAGTTTTGAGAAATGAATTTTTTTTATTCAAAACTCAATACTGAATACTCAAAACTGACAATTCGTTCCGTTCCCTAGTCCTTAACCGTAGAGGTTTTCTACTGGAATTCCGCGCTCTTGAGCAACTTCGGACAAGGTGCGAAGAGTGGAGAGGGCGTTGACGGCGGCTCGGGCGTTGTTTAAGGGATTTCCTGAACCTAGCTGTTTGGCTAAGATGTTGCGGACTCCTGCTAGTTCGAGAACAGTTCGGACTGCTCCCCCTGCAATTACCCCGGTTCCCGGTGCTGCTGGTCGCATCATGACTTTGGCTCCGCCGCCTGCACCGTTGATGGGGTGAGGGATGGAGTTAGATTTAGTCAATGGGACTTCAATTAGGTGCTTTTTGCCGTCAGCGACGCCTTTTTTGACGGCGCCGATTACGTCGCTGGCTTTGCCGACTCCAACTCCAACTTGACCGCGTTCGTTGCCGATAATGACTATGGCGCGGAAGCTGAGTTTTTTACCACCTTTAACTACTTTGGTAACGCGCCGAATCTGAACAACTCGTTCTTGCCATTCGGATTCTTTTTCGCGCCCTTTGTTGTTGCTGCTGCTTTTTTTCTTGTTGCGCTGTTCTTTTTGTTCTGCCATAGTTTTGTCCTGTGGGAATTGAGGATTAGTAACTGGTAGTCGGAAATGAGGAATTAACGATTAGGAATTAAGAATTTTATTGCTTCTTTCTTCCTTCTTCCTTCTTCCTTCTTCCTTCTTCCTTCTTCCTAAAAGTCTAACCCGCCTTCACGAGCTGCTTCTGCGAGGGCTTTGACACGACCGTGGTAGAGGTTGCCTCCGCGATCGAATACGACTTTGACTATGCCAGCGCTGGAGCAGCGTTTGGCAATCAACTGACCGACTTTGGTGCTGGCGGAGCAGTTGCCTCCAGAACCGAGTTCGGCTTTTAATTCTGAATCGAGGGTTGACGCAGCAGCCAAAGTATGCTGTGTCGTGTCGTCGATTACTTGAACGTAGATGTGATTTTCCGATCGAAATACCGCTAGTCTGGGACGTTCGGAAGTGCCGAATACCTTGCGCCGCACGCGGCGGTGTCTGCGGTGGACTGATTCTTTGCGAGTAAGCTTCATTGTTACTTCTTACCTGTTTTGCCTGTTTTACCAGCTTTGCGACGGACGACTTCGCCACTGTAGCGAATGCCTTTGCCCTTGTAGACTTCAGGGGGACGCACCGCGCGGATGCGGGCTGCTGTATTGCCTACGAGTTCTTTGTCAATGCCGGAGACTATGACGTTGGTGTTGCCTTCAACTGCCATTGTGATGCCTTCTGGAGGGGGCATTTCCACGGGCTTGCTGTAACCCACGTTTAAAATTAGGTTCCGTCCTTGAACCTGTGCCCGATAACCTGTGCCGATAATTTCCAGGCGGCGCTGAAAACCTTGTGATACACCTTCGACCATGTTGGCGACGAGGGTGCGACACAAGCCGTGCAGTTGACGGGCGACGCGAGATTCGTCTCGGCGGGTGACGAGTAGAGTCTCGCCTTCAATTCCCATGAGAATTTCGGCTGGAATTACTCGGGAAAGTTCACCTTTAGGACCTTTGACGGCTACTTTTTGACCGTCTAGGGTGATGGTGACTTTCGTGGGAATGCTAATCGGACGCTTGCCAATTCGCGACATAATTTTTTGTCCTTTGTTTTTAGTTATTAGTCCTTGATGATTAGTCTTTAGTTATTAGTCCTTAGTGATTGATTTTTTAGTTTGTTGCCAATGACCAGCGACTAATGACTAATTACTAATGACTACCAAACATAACAAAGCACTTCACCGCCTAAACCTTGGCGACGAGCTTCTCTATCCGTCATGATGCCGCTGGAGGTGGAGATAATGGCAATGCCAATTCCTCCTAATACTCTGGGCAATTCTTTACGGTTTGAGTAAACGCGCAGTCCTGGTTTGCTGACTCGCTTTAGTGCCGTGATAATGGGCTTGCGAGTTTTACCTTTGTACTTTAAAGAAAGCACTATATGTCGCTTAATCCCTTCTGGTTCTGCTTCTTCAAATTCGCTGATAAAGCCTTCAGTTTTGAGGACTTGGGCGATGCTACGGGTCATTTTTGTAGCTGGAATTTGTGTGGTTTGGTGGCGCGCCATGCAAGAATTGCGAATGCGCGTCAACATATCTGCTATGGTATCGTTAGCTGCCATCTTTTGCTTATTACTCTAGTGCTTAGTTGTCCCGGAACGGCATTCCCATTTCTTTAAGCAAAGCGCGTCCTTCTTCGTCGGTGTTTGCTGTGGTGATAATCGAAATGTCCATGCCTCGAATTTGATCGATGCTGTCATATTCTATTTCTGGAAAGATTAGCTGTTCTCTCAGACCCAAGCTGTAGTTACCGCGTCCGTCGAAGCTTTTGGGACTGATGCCCCGGAAGTCGCGGATTCGGGGGAGTGCTAGGTTGATCAGCCGATCGAGAAAATCGTACATCCGATCGGCTCGTAGCGTCACCATAACACCTACGGGTACTCCTTTACGGATTTTGAAGCCGGCGATCGCTTTTTTCGCCCGCGTCACTACCGGCTTTTGTCCGGTGATGATGCCAATTTCGCTAATCGACGAATCCAGTGCCTTAGCGTTTTGAGATGCTTCTCCCAAACCCCGGTTCAGGGTGACTTTAACGAGTTTGGGAACCTGATGGATATTACTATATTTAAACTGATCCATCAGTTTCGGAACGATTTTCCCTTGATAAAGAACTTTGAGTTTATCCGGCATAGTTTTTGTGTTTCGTTAACTGTCCCTGGGCGTGGTCAGGGAATTGCTCGATCGTCATTTATCCTATGTTACTTGTTATTTGTTGATTGTTAGTTGTTATTTGTTGCCAACCACCAATAACCAATAACTACTAACTAATTATCGAGGATTTCTCCGGTTTTTTTGAGCTGTCGTAGTTTCCGACCATCTTCGCTAAAGGTATAGCAAACACGGCTAGCTATTTTTTCTTTTTCGGAGTAGTGCATCACGTTGGAGCTGTGGATAGGAGCTTCAAAGGTGACGATTTTTCCAGATTCTCCTTCTTGCTGGGGCTTAACGTGCTTGGTTCTGACGTTTACACCTTTAACAATTACTTTGCTGACTTTAGGATATGTCTTTAAGATTTCTCCGACTTTTCCTTTCTCTTTGCCAGTAATTATTTGCACGGTGTCACCAGCTTTGACGTGCATTCTGTAGCGTTGCGGTTCGCTAGTTGGTTTACCCTTTTTTCCGTACATTTTAAAGTACCTCCGGGGCTAAGGAAACGATTTTAGTAAAGTTTTTGTCGCGTAGTTCGCGGGCGACTGGGCCGAAGACGCGAGTACCTTTGGGGTTTCCGTCTACGTTGATAATGACGGCGGCGTTGTCGTCAAAACGAATGCTCATACCGCTGTCGCGGCGCAGGCCTTTGCGGGTTCTGACAATGACGGCCCGGACGACATCTGATTTTTTGACGGCCATATTGGGGAGGGCGTCTTTGACTACGGCAATGATGACATCGCCGACTCCGCCGTAGCGACGATTACCACCTCCTAATACGCGGATGCACATTATTTTGCGGGCTCCGCTATTGTCGGCGACATTGAGATATGTCTGGGGTTGAATCATGGTGATTGTTGACTGTTGACTGTTAACTGTTGTTAACTGTTGACTGCTAAGGGAATTGTTAATCTTTGAGCGATCGGGCGATCGCGATTAGCTGTTAGCCGTTTTTTGTCCCGAAAATTTCAGCAACCGCCCAGCGTTTGGTTTTGCTCAATGGGCGAGTTTCGGTGATGCGGACACGATCGCCCGATTTACACTTATTTTCTTCGTCGTGAGCTTTGTAGCGTTTGGTGCGAACTACGATTTTGCCGTATTTGGTGTGGGAGGAGCGGTTTTCGATCGCTACCACGACGGTTTTGTCCATTTTGTCGCTGACTACTACGCCAACTCGTTCTTTAATTGCCATACCTACCTATTTTTGTTGTGCAATTGAGTTTTTTTGAGCTACTGGGCGATCGTCGGCTCGGCTGCTTCTGATTCTTGGCTGACTGCTGCGGTTGCAGCCTGCTCTGCGGCTGCTTGAGATGCGGCTAATGTTTTAGCAGCTTCTGCCTCAGCGGCGAATTGGCGCTCGCGTTCGACTGTCATCAATTGAGCGACGCGGTGTTTGGCGTGCTTGAACAGGTGAGGCTTTTCCATGCGGCCGGTAGCTTGGAACAACCGAAGTTCCATTAGTTGGCGCTTGACGGCTAAAATTTGCTCTGCTAGTTGTGCATCGCTTAAATCTCTAGCTTCTTTAATCTTTGGCAAAGACATAATTGTGTGCTTTATCGTTAGCGATCGGTCAATTGATGACCGAGTTGTCTAGATGCTGAAGCCTGAAGGAAAGAAAAGTTATGAATGCCTGATTTTAAATTGCTGTAGCCGTTTAAAATTCGGACGAATGCCAAACTAATTCTACCTTCGTTTGTGGCTATGACTGGTCTTGTTCGCGGGTGATGAACTTGGTTTTAATCGTTAATTTGAAAGATCCCAAACGCAGCGCTTCGGGGGCTATTTCTTCAGTAACGCCACAAATTTAAAACATGCCGCGGCCGGGTTTGACAACGGCAACCCAAAATTCAGGTGAGCCTTTACCGGAACCC
>JAJAYT010000088.1 GCA_026786085.1 Microcoleus sp. CAN_BIN18
ATTTACAGGCTTTTATGTGTGAGAAAATCAGCTATATTCACTGGTTTAAGGAAATCGTATTTAATTGCTAAAATCAGCAGTTGATAGGATTCGTGTATCTATTTTTAGAATCCTCTTAATAAGCATTCAACACTTCTGATTGCATATAATTGTATCATAGTTTTGATAATGATTTAGGATTGCTATATGAGATGATAGCTTGCGGAGAATCAGATTCCCACTCTTGGCGATCGAGATTGCCAATGCGAACCGCGAGATCGAGATATTCTTATACCAGGTTTGCTAACCCATCACAAAGAGCGCAGATCCAGCTTGACTTCTGGATACTGAGCCAGAAACCTGCCTAAGAGTGGGGCAATATGAAGCCGTCCAAACGCCACCGGTAGACTCGCCCGCAAGATTCCGCGAGGAACATCGCCCTGCTCAATCACAGAAAGATTTACGGCTTCCATATCTTGCAAAATCTGCACTGCTTTGTCGTAGTATTTGTGTCCCTGGGGGGTCAGGGTAATACTGCGTGTGGATCGATCGAGCAACTGCGTGTTTAACATTGCTTCCAGGGCGTTCACTTGTCGCGTGACTGAAGAAACTGCTAGGTATAGCTGACGTGCTGCTTCTGAGAACCCCCCTGCTTCCACGACTTTGACAAACGATCGTATTGCTGCGAATTGATCCATCGATCGCCATCCTATACTTTTGCAAAAAACGCAAAGGTGTTTAGCACATCCGATATATTAACATTTTTTCTGAATGCAATTAGAGTGGAACTGTGAGTCATTAAGACACCGCTTAAAAGGAGGCAACCATGACATTGACGATCGCCATTACTTCGGATTTCATTTGTCCCTGGTGTTTGGTCGCAGAAACGCGATTGAATCAGGCAATTGAACAATTGAATTCACCTGTTGAAATTCAAAAGATTTGGTATCCATTCGAGCTAAACCCAGAGATGCCAGAAGCTGGGATGGATCGCCAAACTTACCGCAGCAATAAGTTTGGCAGTTGGGAATACTCGCAGGCACTCGATGCCAAAACGGTGCAGGCAACAGAAGCTGACGATATCGCATTTCGCTACGACTTGATGACCATTACACCTAACACGCTCAAAGCACATCGCTTAACCTGGTTTGCGGCACAGCAGGACAAAGCAACGGTAATGGCGGAAAGAATTTTGAAGGCATATTTTACAGAAGGAAAAAATATAGCTGAAGTTGAAACATTAGCAAATCTAGCGACTGAAGTGGGCATTAATCTAGAAGTAGCAAAAGCCTTTTTGTTGTCTGATGCAGGGATACAAGAAGTGCAGGAATTGAAACGTCAGGCGATCGCCCAGGGGATTCACGGTGTCCCTCATATCCGCATTGGTCAAGTAGTTTTGTCAGGCGCTCGATCGGTTGAGGTCTTTCTCGCCACCTTGCAAAATGCAGCAGATGAATTAACAACTCCCTGAACCGAAAGTGAATACGATTAGCCTTTTATGATTCAGGTTCTGCTGGCTTAAATGCAATGGCTGTCACGTTTGTGCATAAATATTTAGAGGAAATGGGATGAAAACTATAGACAAACGTGCCATTGTGATTGGTGGCTCATTGGCTGGGTTATTTGCCGGAACTCTGTTACGGTCGATCGGCTGGCAGGTGGATATTTACGAGCGATCGCCCCACACCCTCGACAGTCGCGGCGGCGGGATTGTCCTGCAACCGGATGTCGTGGAAGCGTTTCAACGAGCAGGAGTAGCGTATCAAGCCCCTTTGGGCGTGGTGGCGCACGAACGATATTACTTAAACCGAGACGGTAGCATTGCTCAACGAATGCCGATGCGTCAAACCTTAACCTCCTGGAACTTGCTCTATGGCTCGATGCGGCGACATTTTCCGGCTGAACATTATCATCAAGGCAAGCACCTGACTGAGATTCAGCAAGACGGGACAAAGGTAACAGCAATATTTGCCGATCGCAGCCGAGAAACAGGCGATTTGCTCGTCGGTGCGGATGGCCCGACTTCAACGATTCGGCACTTGCTTTTGCCTGACGACACTCCCCAATATGCTGGGTATGTTGCCTATCGTGGCTTAGTGGGTGAACGGGAGCTCGATTCCGCAACGGCGAAACTGTTCGCCGAACGATTTGTGTTTGATCAGTTTCCAAATTCCCACATTCTGCAATACGTGATTCCGGGAGAGAATGAATCGTTGATTCCGGGGGAACGCCGCTTCAACTGGGTTTGGTATGTCAATTACGACGAAACAACCGAATTGCCTAAGATTTTGACGGATATAAACGGTAAGCGTCGGGATTATTCGATCGCACCTGGAACGATCGATCCAACTGTAGAACAAGCGATGCGATCCTATGCCGATCGCGTTTTAGCGCCTCCATTTCAAAAATTAGTAGCAGCTACCCAAGAACCGTTTGTCCAAGCCATTTTGGATCTTGGCGTGCCGCAAATGGCATTTGACCGTATTACGCTGATTGGCGACGCTGCTTTTATTCCCCGTCCCCATACGGCTGCTAGTACCGCTAAGGCGGCTGCCGATGCGATCGCCCTTGTGGATGCTTTGGTTGACTACAATCATGATGTACCCAAGGCACTGGAGGCATGGGAAGGCGATCGGCTGGCGCTAGGAATACAACTATGCAAATCTGGACAGGCTTTGGGAGAGCGATCGCAATTTATGTACGGTAAGGGGCGAATTGAGGGATAACCGATGAAGTCATTTATGAGCCTGAATCGATTTGAAGCATTTAGCGATCGGGTATTTGCGATCGCCATGACTCTACTGGTGATTGAAATTAAAGTACCAGATTTGTCTGAGGCAACTGCATCGACCGCAATTAATACACTAATTCATACCGTGCCGCATATTCTTAGCTACATCACCAGCTTTTTAGTCATTGGCGTTCTGTGGCTCAACCATAATGCTTTGTTTCATTTGCTGAAGCGGGTCGATCGCACTGTCTTGACAATCAACTTAGTGTTGCTCATGTGCATTGCTTTTATTCCCTTCCCAACAGCCGCGATCGGTGAATATGGCAGTCTCCAACCTATTGTGATGTTTTATGGTTTAACGCTGTCGCTCACTGGAATTGTCTACAATGTCCTGTTATTTTATGCCGTTCGTCAATATCTATGGGGTCATCAGAGAAGTCGATCGGCGTTTCATCTATCAGGCTTCTCTTTGGAGTATTAGTTATCCCATTTTTTACTTGGTTGCTTCGCTATTGTCATTTAACACTACAACCTTAAGTACAATCCTCTATATCCTAATTCCGCTGTTTTATCTATTTCCCAGCGTCATCGATCAACAATTGGGCACCCTATCTAATGAATCCTAAGAGCAAAGGAGTTATTTGCGTAAAAAACTTGCCAAACAGGTCATTATATGAAATAATCTAAAATGTTCAAATTTTCAACTATAGCAACCTTCAAAAATAAAAATATAATGGATAGATTTCGAGTAGAAGTTATTTCTCAAACACCAAATCCCCAGCAAGTAATTTACGCTGCACTCCATCAAGACTATACTGAAAATTTCGTATTTGACGAACGGGACTCGTGGCCTTCAGACGCAGAATGTGGCGAAATTATCGTCAAAAGGCTCCTCGCAGGCGATCGGGGGCATTACGGCCCCTTAGAACATCCCCAAATTATCTTTAATTGCGGCTACTTTCCCCACAGTGTCATGCAGCAGGCGAGGACACATCGTGTAGGAGTATCATTCGATGTGCAATCTCTTCGTTATACAGGTAATCAATTTCTTGATGCAGCAGTCGGCAAAAAAGACATAGAAGATATTTTTTACCTGCGTCCAGTAGATTATTATACAGACCGCGAAGGCAAAAAATACTACTATTCCCCCGAACAAAGACAAAGAGATTTAGAGTGGTGTCTAGAAGCAGCTAAACGTTACAAAATAGACTTCGACGGCGGAATGTCCGAAGAACACGCCAGAGGCAAATTACCCTTTGACTACCGCCAGCATTTTGTAGTCAGTTTCAATCTCAGGTCTTTCCTACACTTTTCCGACTTAAGAAACAAGAAAAATGCTCAACTAGAGATTCAAAAACTCTGCGAAATGATGTGGCCCCATTTTGAAAATTGGGCACCCGACATCGCCAAGTGGTACACAACAACTCGCCTCGGAAAAGCAAGGCTAGCACCGTAATAGTTGTGTTCTCAATATGCTAAGATTTGTCAGCAGCGAGAGTATGCTGACTATTCAGGTAGTTTTGTGATTGACAGACAGGATGGTCATACAGCATGGTAAGATTCTTGTGGAACACATGATACCAGATGAATTGTTTAATTATTGTAGGGGCAATCACGGGAGGATTGCCCCATCACCGCCTGGGGTAGGCACGGGAGCACGACCCCTAGAGATTTGCACAAATGATTTAGGTTAGGTATAGTTAATATTTATAATTAAAATACAAGGAGGTATCTATGTCAGTTTTGAGCGAACAAGATATTATTGATGAACTAGGAAAAGGTATCCTAATTTATCCATTCAAAAAATCTCAGTTGACAGGTAGTTGCTTGGCTTTGACTGCCAGCCAATATGCTTATGCTATTAAAGACAAGAAACTATTAGATGCTCACAGCGATCCCAATCAGTCCGAGCAAAAGTTTTTTATTTTACCACCCAGAGATACTATTTTAGTGTGGACTAATGAATCAGTTTGTATCAATGATTGTTTTTGTGGCTCAATTATTGCTAGAGTTAGGTTAGTATCAAAAGGAATTGGACACATTGGAACCAGAGTTAATCCCAACTGGGAAGGTATTCTTTGTATAACACTTCATAATCTATCAGATGCCGATATAAAAATTAATTTGGATGAAACAATTGCTTATTTAAGGTTTCATAAATTACTTTCAAAATCATTGACCCCTAAAAATTTACACGACCCAGCCAGACTGGATATCCTACCTGAAAGTTGTCCTGTTCCTGACAAATTAAATAGATGGATATACGAGGGTGCCAATAGATGGAGAAGGGGAAACGAAGATGCTCTTAGGGAAAAACTGACAAATGATTCACCTGATTACGCAGAGATATTGAGAGATAGAGAACGTAAGCTGAAATACTTACAAGAGCAATCTACAAGCCACAAAGTTATGTTATGGTTTAAAAAATTGACAGCACCCGTAGTTTTGTCGGCTCTAATACTTATCTATCTAAGTATTAGTCCTCAGAATCCTTTACTAGGGAATTTGATCTTAGCTATCATACCTGTGGTAGGCACAATCGCTGTTGAAATTACCCTGTATAAGAAATAATTTATAGGTAATTATGGTTAAGTATTAGACTTGTTGGGAAATAGCGATCGAAATCGCTAAAAGCCTGATCGGGACTGGGTTTCATTTTTAAACCTAAAAACGCTAAAAACTTTATAGAGAATGGGTTTCAAGGATTTTAGAGCTGATTGCCAAACAACTCTCTTATTAAAAATTTAAGGTGTAGTCTTGACACTTAGGATGATTGTGTATATAATAAAATGTTGGTCATAGTCATTCACACCGTAATTACATGAGTATTGAAACTACCCTAAGAACCCTAAGAAAAGAGCAAATTTTACCGTCTCCATTAGTAGATTCGGTTATTACAATGTTACGCCAACAAGAGAAGATAATTATACAACAACAAGAAATCATTGACAACTTGAAAAGAGAAAGTAAATTCAAAGAATATTTATTAAAGGTTAAGTTGCTTAGTGAAGCAGCACGTTTACCACAATATGCCTATGAAGGTGATACTGGATTAGACTTGTTCTCTACTTCAGAAGCCGTTATAGAACCAGGTAAAAGTGCTTTAATACCTACAGGTATTAGTATTCAATTACCTCCAAAAACAGAGGCTCAAATTAGACCGCGTAGTGGGTTAGCACTCAAACATCAGGTAACGGTGTTAAACGGACCAGGCACAGTCGATGAAGGCTATCGGGGAGAAATTGGAGTAATTTTAATTAACCACGGTACTTTACCTTTTAAAATCGAAATTGGTATGAAAATAGCACAAATGGTTATTCAACCTGTTTTATATGTCAAAGTGGAAAAGGTAGAAAATTTAAATGAAACTGAAAGAGGTGTTGGCGGATTTGGATCGACAGGAATATGATAGATGAAACTTATCAAAGACCAAATTGGGACGAATACTTTTTGATGTTAGCAAAATTGGCAGCTACTCGATCGACCTGTCTGGCATTTCCCGTAGGTGCGGTAATAGTTAAAGATAGGCAAATTTTAGCCACGGGTTACAACGGTTCGCCGTCAGGTTCGGCACACTGTACGACTCAAGGCTTCTGCTATCCCGGTTTGAGCAGTTGCGACGCTAGCAAAACTTTGCCGTCGCGGGCGGTTCATGCTGAAGCAAATGCGATCGCCGCCGCGGCAAAACACGGTATATCTACGGCTGGAGCTACTATCTACGTTACCTTAGAACCCTGCATTTATTGTTTGAAGTTAGTCATTTCCGCTGGCATTCGGGAAGTGTTTTACGAAACGAGTTTTAACAGTGGCGAAAAAGCTGCTTTGAGAGATACTTTTATCAGTGAAGGTATTGTTGAGTTAAAACAAATTCAGCTATCTGAAGATACAGCAAAAAAGGCGGCTTTGTTTCTATTGAGTCCTACTTCTGTACCAAAAGATGCTTTAACATTTATTCCCCAGAATTTGTAGGTTGGGGCTGTGGAACAACTCTTTACTATCAGGAGTAATTGAGGATACGGCAGTGCCGTGGTAGGATACGGCACTGCCGTGGGAGGATACGGCAGTGCCGTTTCCCTACCGTAAAGTAATCGATTACGCTCGCGAGAGATGTAACTATCGCCCGATTAATTGTAGGAAACGGCATTGCCGTTTCCTAACTGTGGGTAATATTAATTCCGATGCTACGGG